>NZ_JAHRHX020000005.1:0-30962 GCF_020312115.2 Candidatus Phytoplasma sp. AldY-WA1 | reverse complement strand
AGAAAAGAACCAAAAAAAGAAGAAATATATATAATATTTTATAAATATTGTATCTTGAAATCTTGTTTTTTTTATTATACAAAAAAATTATATTTTGCAAAGTGTTTTTTAAAAAAATTTAAAAAAATAATCAATAAATATAATTAAAAAATTGTTTTTAATTTATAAATATAATATAATGTAAATTGTTTAATAAATAATTCAAAATAAAATTAAAGGAGATGTTTTTATTATATGAATCAAAAAAAAGAACAAATTAAAGAAGTTAGTTTTTTGGTAAAATTAGGTTGTTTATTTTGTATAATACCGTTAATAATATCTTGTGTATTTTTAACAATTACTTCATTATGTTGTTTATTTGGTGTTTGTACAAACATGATTCCTGATGAGATAAAAGAATTAGGAACTGTGCTTTTATCGTCAACAATAGTGATAATAACAATATCATGTTATGTACTTACTCATGTATATATAAGAATTTTTCAAGGCAAAGCTAGTAATACAGTTAGAATAATATTTGGAATAATGGCACTCCTATCTTATCTATTACCCGGATTATTTATTTTATTAGGACGCTACGAAGACAAAGCAATGACATAAATACAAAACAATTATTATAATTTTTAATTATAAAAAATTGTTAAAATTATGAATGACCCTATATAGGGTCATTTTTTTATTTAAATACCTTATAACAAAGGAATATCTTAATAAAGTCCAAGTCACTATATTTTCTTGAATTAAAGGTTTAATATAAAACTCAGTGTTATAAATTTTTGTAAATAAATTCATTTTTAATACCGAAAAGACTAGTTTAAAACAACTAGTCTTTTTTTATAGAAAAGAGATTTTAAAAATAAAAAAAATCAAAACAACAAACTTTCAACCTGATAAAACTATTAAAAACCACAGTGTTATAAAAAAATGTAAGTGCAGACGTTTATTTTATTTTTTATTTGTTTTTTTGTATTTTTCATATTATTTTTTTCCCTTCCGTCAGGGTTGTAGAATGTTGTTTTAACTAATTTTTTGTTTTCGTTGTATTAGTTGATTTTTTTGATAGTTTTGCCGTTGTCTTGGTAGAATTTTGTTTTAACTAATTTTTCGTTTTCGTTGTATTCGTTGATGTACCAAATAGTTTTATTGTAGGGACAATAGTTTGTTGTTTTAACTAATTTTTCGTTTTCGTTGTATTCGTTAATAAACATAATAATTTTGCCGTCGGAACTATAAAATGTTTCTTTAACTAATTTTCTGTTTTCGTTATATTCTTCAATAAAACTAATAGTTTTGCCGTCTTTTTGGTAGGTTTTTACTTTAATTTTTTGGCCGTTTTCGTTGTATTCGTTGATGTACCAAATAGTTTTGCCGTCGTTTTGGTAGAATGTTGTTTTAACTAATTTTTCGTTTTCGTTATATTCTTCAATTGCCTCAATAGTTTTACCGTCGGGTTGACGGTAAAATATTTTTTGTTTTTGTTCTTTGTTTTTAATTAAATTTGGATTTGTAACTTTTGGTTCTATGATCGATGTTTTTGGCGTAACTGAGTTTTTGAATACATCTTCGTCAACTTTTAATTCTTCTGCATAATATTCAGCTTTTTTTAAATCTTTTTTATTATAATTATAAATAAAATATGTTGTAATTATTAAAATTAGTGCCAAAATTATTGTCAAAATAATTTTTTTATTATTATCAAAAAATTGTTTTAATTTCATTTTTTTA
This sequence comes from Candidatus Phytoplasma sp. AldY-WA1, assembly GCF_020312115.2. NCBI lineage: Bacteria > Bacillati > Mycoplasmatota > Mollicutes > Acholeplasmatales > Acholeplasmataceae > Candidatus Phytoplasma > Candidatus Phytoplasma sp. AldY-WA1. Next base: position 29,237 of record NZ_JAHRHX020000005.1, on the reverse strand, counting down.
TATTTTTCCTTTAATCGAGGATTTGTATTTCTCGCTTTTATTACAAAATGGTCGTTACTCTGGTCGTACTGTTATAAATTTTTGTAAATAAATTCATTTTTAATACCTAAAAGACTAGTTAAAACAAACTAGTCTTTTTTTATAGAAAAGAGATTTTAAAAATATGTAAAGTTAAAAAAACATTTACATTTTTTTATAACAGTACGACTATTAATTAATACCAATTAAGATTATAAAATAAAAAACAATTTTTAAATTTAGTTTTTTTGTTTATAAGGTATCGAATTAATTTTGATAATGATAAAATAATTTTTTTTATAAATAATTATCTTTAATTATTATAATTTTTACTTATTATAATTTAAAGTTATTTATTTATTTATATTTTTACTTTATAGTAAGAAAAATATATCAATAATAATAAAAATAATTCAAAATAACAGGATTCAATTTATACTACACGTTCTCAAAATTATTCATTTTAAAACCTCTTTTTGTTAAAAAAAAGACTAGTTTTTTTTAACTAATCTTTTCGGTATTAAAAATGAATTTATTTACAAATTTTTAAAACAGTGCGAGAATTATGGGAAGCTGTATGTTTAGAAACTTGCTTGTACAATAGGGGACAAGATCAACTATAATAAAAAATTTGTATCTCTTAAAAGCAGTTAATTTATCATAATAATTTTAAAATGAAAAGTTGTATATAAAAAGAGAAAGTTTAAAATCTTTTTTTAGATTCAGTTAAAAATAATATAAAAAAGTTATAATTAAAATATTTTATTTATATTAAATAAACTTTTAATAAAATATTAAACAATTTTTTCTTTAATTAAATTACGATGAATAAAAAAATATTATAAACACATAAATCTTATAAAATATAATAAAATAATAGTGTATGCAATAAATTTCTATTAAAAACTTTTTTATTTAAATTAAGTACAAAGGTAAAAAAATGCTAGATAATAATTGTCTCAAACTTTTTTTTATTTTTATTTGTTATTTTATCGGGTCTATTCCAATGGGTTTAATAATAAGTAAAATTTTCAAAAATAAAGATTTACGTTTATTAGGTTCTAAAAATATAGGTTCTTCTAATGCAGCTAGAATTTTAGGATTTAAATATGGTTTTGTTGTTTTTTTATTAGATTTTTTAAAAGGTTTTTGGATTATTATAATACCGTCGCCGTCAGATTATAAATTATTATATGGAATAATAACAATTTTAGGACATATGTTTTCTATTTTTAACAAATTCAAAGGAGGTAAAGCAATAGCAACTTCTGTAGGTTTTATTACAGCTATTGACCCTTTTATTGGAATCTTAGGAATCGTATTTTTTATTTTATTTTTAAGAATTTCAGGTTATGCTTCTCTAGCTTCTTTATTATCAACTTCATTAGTTAATGTTTTTTTATGGATTTCGTATTTAATAAACAATAACATTGATATTCGGATGCTTTTGGGAATTCTAATTATAACTATTTTAATTTTTATAAAACATTCTAATAATATAAAAAATTTAATCAAAGGAACAGAAAACAAATTTAATTTTGGTTCAAAAAATATTCTTAAAAAAAATTAATAATGAAAAATGTTAATTAGTTTTTTTAATATTTATTTTTTTATTAATTTTGTATTTAAAATATTTTCATTTAAAAAAGCATTTTTGAAAAATCAAATTATTTTAATTTTTCAAAAATGCTTTTTTTATTTTATTATATAAATTTTTATTATATAAATTAAAAATTAATTTTGGAGGCCCTGGGCGGATTTGAACCGTCGATCAAGCTTTTGCAGAGCCATGCCTTACCACTTGGCTACAGGGCCCCAATGTATCAAATAAAAAATTTAAAATTTCAAAAAATATTTATTCTTTAATCATTAAAAATTCAATATCTTCTGTTTTTCTAGGAACATCTTTAGTTAAATTAATATTACCATCTTTTTTAATTAAAATATTATCTTCTATTCTAACGCCTAAATTAAATTCTTCGAAATATAAACCAGGCTCTACAGTAATAACACTGTTTTCTTTAATGGGTTCGTAAATGTTTCCGACATCATGAACATCTAAACCTAAATAATGACCTAATCCATGATAACAATACTTTTCTATATTCTCGTCTGCTTTCATAAATCCATTTTCTTGTAATCTGGTTTTTAAAATATCTTTCCCGAATTTATTCATTTCTTGAAAAGTATATCCTGGTCTAATCCATTCAATAATTTTTCTATTAGCTTCTAAAACTATATTATAAATAATTTTTTGTTGAGATGTAAATTTTCCACTGGCAGGAAAACAAAAAGAAATATCGGAAGCATAATTATTATATTTTACACCTAAATCTAGCAATACCAAATCATTTTGTTTAATTCGATCTTTTTGTCGATTATAATGCAAAATAGTAGCATTCTTTCCAGAAGCTATAATAGTGTTAAAAGAAGGACGTAAATCGTGATCAGCTAAAAAATAATGATAAAATGCTGATATTTGATATTCATACATACCAGGTTTTAAAACTTTAGCAATTGCTCTTAAAGCTTTATCATTAAAAACAATTGCTTTTTTTATCAAATCAATCTCTGTTTCATTTTTAATAACTCTCATATTTATTAAAAAATTACAAGAATCATAAATATTTATATAAGGATAATTTTTTTGAATCCATTCAGCTCTCAATAAAGACAAATTAAATTTTTTATTTAAATCAGTATTTGATAAATCTAAATAAAAATTTTCAATAAGACCATATTTTGAATTTTGAGCAGTATTCAATAAACGGGTTAAAAAAGAATTTAAAATATCAATATTTAAAATATTCATTAATGGAATGGAACTTAAATTTGATGCTTTTTCAAAACTAAGACTTTCTCCATCCCATTTTTGTTTTAATAAATCATGATATTTCAAAAATAAAAAAACTTCTTCATTACCATAACAATCCTTAACAATTAATAAAACAGAATTATCTTCTTCTATACCTGTCAAATAATAAAAATTTTTATTTAAGGCAAAATTTAAATCGAGAGAAAAATCATTTAAATTAGAAAAGAATAAAGCAATACTACCTTTTTTCATTTTAGATAACAATAAAGAACGATTTTTTTGATAAAAAGACATTTTGTTAAAACTCCATTAAAATTTTATTTTTTTTCTCTGTGAACAGTATGTTTACGCAAAAAAGGACAATATTTTTTAAATTCTAAACGTCCAGGAGTTTTTTTCTTATTTTTGTAAGTATGATAATTTTCTCTACCACATTCTGTACAAATTAATTTGACTAAATCACTCATTTTTTTAAACCTTTTATTTTGTATTTTTGTGTTTTTTTGTGTTATTATATTAATTTTATAAGTATAATTGTAAATTATTTTTTGTAAAATAAAAACTATAAAAAAACATTTACTCTAAAAATTTTCAAATATTTATTTTAAATATCTTCTGAAGCTAAATCTTTAAATGTTTTGCTTATTTTAAATACTGGAACAAATCTAGCTGGAAGAGTTACAACTTTATCGCTTTTTGGAACTTTGCATACTTTTTCTTTTCTATGTTTTAAATGTACTGCTCCTAAATTACCAATCACTACTTTAATTACTTTTGAATTAGGATTTTCTTTTTTTTCTTCTTTTAAACCTTCTGCTACAACATCACTTAAACAAGACAAAAATTCTCCTACTTGTTCTGTTTTAACATTTAACTTTTTAGACATCTTGCTGATTAATTTTAACTTATTCATTTTAATTCCTTTTAATTTTAATTAATTTTTAAAAATTTTGTAAAATCTAATAGAATTTTAACATAAAAAAAAATATTATCAACATAAATATTACAATAAAACAATATTTTTGTTATTTTTAACATTTTTCAAAAATATTTAATAAAATAAAATCAAAAGGTTTATATTCAAAAATAACCTTATAAGCACTTTCTATAATTGGTAAACAAATTTTATTTTTAATTGCCAAATTATAAAAAACTTTTAAGTTATAAATTCCTTCGATAACTTGATTAGTTTGATTCAAAATTTGATCTAAATTTTTACCCATTCGAATTTTTTTTCCAGCTTGATAATTACGAGAATTTTCATTAAAAACAGTAACAGTTAAATCTCCTAATCCTGCTAAACTCAAAACAGTTTCGATAGAATTCGACTTGGAAAACAAAAATAAAATCTTTTTCATTTCAGCAATTCCGAAAGTAATAAACGCTGAACGAGCATTAGAAGCAAAATTAACACCATCTAGCATACCACTGACCAAAGCCAAAGCATTTTTAAAAGAAGCGCATATCTCACAACCTATTACATCATTAGAGGTAGAAACTTTTAAATAATTTTTATTAAAAAACATTTTAGCAATTTTTAAAGCAAATTCTTGATTTAAAGAAGAAGCTGTTAAAAAAGTAATTTTTCTCAAAACAACTTCCTCAGCATGAGAAGGTCCAGCAAGAAAAACATAATTTTTAATTTTATCAGCAGATATTTCTTCTGTAATAATCTGAGAAATAATTTTATTACTTTTAAATTCGATACCTTTTGAAACATTAATAAAATTTTTGCTTAAAGTTAAAATATTATTAATTTGTTTGAATAAATTTCTCATATTTTGCGTAGGGATAGATAAAAAAATATAATCAGAATGACAAAGTGCTTTTTCTAAATCATCAGTCGCCTTAATTTTATCAGATAAACGAACATCAAAAAAAGGATGTTTTTGTTCGTTTATTTTTTTAATATATTCAATATTATTATCATAAATTAATACTTGATTCGAATTATCATCTAAAACTTGAGCTAAAGTCGACCCCCAAGCGCCACCACCAATAATAGTAATTTTTTCCATTACAAAAAAACTTCTTTCTTTTTAAAAATTATTTTCAAAGGAATTCCACTTAATTCTAAATTTAATCTTAATTGATTTTTTAAATATCTTTCGTAAGAAAAATGAATAAATTTAGGATCATTGACTAAACAAATAAATTCAGGACATTTCGTAGCTGTTTGTTTTAAATAATAAAATTTAGCTTTACCTTGATTAAAAAAAGATGGAGGATTAATTTGAGTAGCTTCGTGTAAAATATCATTTAATAAATGAGAAGAAAAAGTTTGTTTATAATTATCAAAAACTTTATCTAAAGCGTTAAACAATGTATGAATTCTTTTTATATTTTTTGCAGATAAAAACACTATCGGAACATGATTAAAAAATTTAAATTCTGTTTTAACCATTAATTCGAATTTTTTTATGTCTTTGTCAGAAGGCTCTAATAAATCCCATTTATTCAAAACAATAATACAAGGTTTTGAATAATTAAAAATAATAGCAGCTATATTTCTATCTTGCTCAGTAATATTATAACTTATATCTAATAAAAAACAGACAATATCGCTTCTTTGAATAGCATCTAAAGCTCTTAAAAAACTATACTTTTCATGTTTTTCATAAAATTTTTTTTTTCTTCGCATTCCAGCGGTATCTATTATATGATATCTTTGATTATTTTTTTCAAATATAGTGTCAACTGCATCAGTTGTAGTTCCTGAAAGTTCAGACACAATCATTCTTTCCTGCGATAATAAAGCGTTAGTTAAAGTAGATTTTCCAACATTAGTACGACCTACTAAACAAAATTTTAAATCTTCTGTTTCATCATTTTCTATTTTTTTATCACGTGGTAAATAAGATACAACTTTATCTAATAATTTACCGATACCAATTCCATGTTGTGTACTAATTCCTATGATATCACTAAATCCTAAAGAATAAAATTCATAAACATTTTCATATAAATTTAAATTATCTATTTTATTAACAGCTATAATAACATTTTTATGACTATTATATAACATTTTAGTTATTCCTAATTCTTCTTTAGTTATTGTGGTATTTTGACCATCAGTAACCCAAATAATTAAATTAGATTCGGAGATAGCTAATTCAGCTTGATGTTTAATTTGTTGAATTAAAGGAATATTATCAAAAACAATTCCTCCCGTATCAATGATAAAAAATTTTTGATTTAACCATGTAGCTTCAGCATAAATACGGTCTTTAGTCGTCCCAGCCTCTTCATAAACAATCGATAATCTTTTATTTAAAATACGATTAAATAAGCTTGATTTGCCTACATTAGGTCTTCCTATAATAGCTACTTTAAAATTCATATTTTACTCTTATTAATGATTATTTTAAATAATATATTAAAATAAAAAATATCAAAATATTTTTATTTTTTTGTATCAAAAAATTATAAATAAATAAACTAAAAAAATTTTTAAAAAATTAAAATTTTATTTAAATAAAACAACATATTAATTATATCTTTTTTATATAATTAAAAAAAAATTATAATATTTACAAAATCAAATTAAAGAACTTTCAAAAAATAAAAAAATCATTTTAAATGATTTTTATTAATTAAAAAATAATGACATAAAATTTTAATAAGCTCTGGCGAATAAAATAGTTTGATTAGCTTTCTTTTTAGTCACAGGACATATTTTAGTAATTAATTTTTGTGAAACAATAACTCTAGCTGTCGCTCCTGTTTCTTCTTTAATAATTTTTTCTGCTTCGTTCTCATAAACACTCATTTTAATATATCCTGTATTTTTAAGATTTTTTTTAAAATCTTCATAAGTTGTGACTTCTAATATATTTTTGTTTAAAAAATCCGAAGCTTTTTGAAACATTTCTTTATGAATGGTTTTTAATAAAATAGGAATTTCTTTCAATAAAGACTCTTCTTTAATTATTTTTTTTTGAAAATTATGTCTTGTAAAGATTGTAATATTATTTTCTTGTAAATCTCTTAATCCTAATTCTATTCTCAATGGAATACCTTTTAATTCGTAATGACTAAATTTCCAACCAATATTTTTATTTTGATTATCTAAAACAACTCTATATTTTCTAGATAATTGTTTATATAATTTATTAGCTTTTTCTAAAACTTCTTTTTTTTGAGATTGAAGAGGAATAATAACTATTTGAATAGGAGCGATATAAGGAGGTAAAACTAAACCTTCATCATCTCCATGAATCATAATCATAGCTCCTATTAATCTTGTAGAAATCCCCCAAGAAGTTTGTTCAGCAAATTTAGTATCTAAATTAGAATCTTGAAATTTAATTTGAAAATTTTTAGAAAATTTAGTTCCTAAATAATGCGAAGTACCAGCTTGAAGAGCTTGTTTATCGTGCATTAAAGCTTCAATAGAATAAGTCCATTCAGCACCTTTAAATTTTTCTGATTGTGTTTTTTTTCCTGAAACAAAAGGAATAGCTAATAATTCTTTTCCTAATTTTTTATATAAATTCAATATTGTAATAGTTTCTTTAATGGCTTCTTTTTTAGTGGCATGAACTGTATGCCCTTCTTGCCATAAAAATTCTTTGCTTCTTAAAAATGGTTTATTAGTTTTTTCCCAACGCACAACATTGCACCATTGATTAAATAATTTAGGTAAATCACGATAAGAAAATATTTTTTTTGCATAATATTGAGAAAATAATACTTCTGAAGTAGGTCTTATAATTAATTTATCTAATAATTTTTCTTGATTAACTTCTTCAATTTTAATAACTTCTGGAAAAAAACCATCAATATGTTCTTTTTCTTTTTTAAATAAATTTTCGGTAAATAATAAAGGGAAATAAACATTTTGATGATTAAGTTTTTTTAATCTTTTATCTACGAATTCTCTAATAAATTCCCATATAGCATATCCATAAGGTAGATAAATAAAAAAACCTTTAATATCTGAATAATCAAGCAATTCCGCTTTTAAACAAATTTCTTGATACCATTTACCAAAATTAAGAAAACGCGGAGTTATCTCTTTAACAAATTTAGAATTTTTCATATAAAATAATTTCCTTTTTTATTATCGAAAACCAAATAAATAATTTTTAAAAATGTTAATTAATTTTTTCTTTCAATAATTTAGAAAAAAGTGAAACTTGATCTATCTTTTCCCAAGAAAATAAGTTATCATTACGTCCAAAATGACCTTCACAAGAAGTTATTTGAAATAAAGGTTTTCTTAAATTTAATATTTTAATTATTCCTTGCGGAGTTAAATCAAAATTTTTTTCAATCATTTCAAGAATTAAATTTTCTGGAACTTTATTCGTACCAAAAGTATTTATAAATAAACTAACAGGTTTCTCAAAAGATATGATGTAAGATAATTGTATTTCGCACTTATCACATAAACCAGCAGCAACAATATTTTTAGCTAAATATCTAGCCATATAAGCGCCGCTTCTATCAACTTTAGAAGCATCTTTACCACTAAAACAACCACCTCCATGACGGACTTCACATCCATAAGAATCTTGAATTATTTTTCTTCCTGTTAAACCTGTATCAGCAGCAGGACCCCCAATAACAAAACTTTCAGAAGGATTAATCAAAAAATTAGTTTTTTCGTTAATTAAAACAGGATTAATTATCGGTTCAATAACATATTTTAAAATATTCTTTTTTAAAAATTCTTGTTCAATATTTTCTTCATATTGAGTAGACAAAACAATAGAATCTATATAAAGCGGATTATTATTTTCATCATAAACCAAAGTAATTTGAGTTTTTCCATCTGGTCTTAAAAAAGGTAATATTTTTTTTTCTCTAACTTCAGTTAATCTTAAAGATAAATTCCTAGCTAAGAAAAAATTTAAAGGTAAAAAAAGATCAGTTTCTTTTGTTGCATAACCAAACATTGAACCTTGATCTCCTGCTGCTTTATTTTGAACAATTTTTGTTAATTCTATTGATTGTTCATGAATAAAATTTAAAATAGATATATTTTGATAACAAAAATTTTCACTTTCTCTATTATATCCGATTTCTTTCACAACATTTTTGATAATATTTTCAATATATTCTGAATCAAACTTAAACAAAGTTTTGATTTCTCCTAAAACAATAACTTTTTGTTTTGTTACTACGGTTTCAATCGCTACTTTAGATTCAGGATCTTGTTTTAAAAAAGCATCTAACAAAGCATCTGAAATTTGATCCGCTATTTTATCGGGATGACCTTTTGTAACTGATTCACTACTAAATTTTTTCATAAAATATTCCTAATTATTTTAATTCTTTTTTTAATTAAAAAAAATTTATTAAAATTTTTTTTAATTAAAAAAAGATTCAATGAATCTTTTTTTAATTAAATATTAATTTTAATACAAAAAAATTAAACTAAAACTATGAAACAAGCTTGTTCTCTACCATTTACTAATTTGATAAAAAATTCTACTTTATCATTTTCTTCTAATTTTTTATATCTGCTATTTTGATAATGACCTGGAAGTGGTTTTGTATTACCTTGTATAATGTTATTAGCGTGGCAAAATAAATCGTCTTCTTCTTTTACTCTTTTATCAACTAACTGATCGATTTCTGAAGCGTCAACACCAAATTGTTCAGCGATTTCACTAGTTGGAATTTCACCGATAGGTGTTGCTCCTTTAATAAAACCAAAACTTTTTTGTGTATTGAACCATTTTGTAGTGCCTTGCCATTTAACTTTTGTTTGTTTTTCCATTAATTAATTTTAAAACTCCTTTTTTTATAATTAGATGAAACACCACTTTTTATTATATAATAAAATATAATAAAATAAACATTTTATTATATTTTAAATTCATTTAATATGATAAAATTAATTATAAACGATTATAAAAAAGCCTTTATAGTTTAATGGAAAAACATGTCAATGGTAATGACAAAACACAAGTTCGATTCTTGTTAAAGGCACCAGTATAATTTGATATTATAAAATATTTTTTTATGTTATACTTTAAAAGTAATCATTTTTATAAATTAAAAAATGCGAATGTCGTATAGTGGCTATTACTTATGCTTGCCAAGCATAAGACGGGGGTTCGATTCCCCTCATTCGCTCCAAGAAAAAGAATAATAAAAAATAAAATAAAAATCATAATTATAAATAAAAAAACTATCTTAAAATTTTAAGATAGTTTTTTTATTTATAATTTACTTTTAGACTTTAAATACTTAAGATAAATACTTCTTTTTTTATTTTTAGTTAACAAACCACGTTTAGAATGAAAATCAAATGGATGTTGTTTTAAATGTTTATTTAATTCTTCTATTTCACAAGATAATAAATCAATCCTTGCTTTTATGGAACCAGTATTAATCTCAGAATTAGTAGCCTTTAAAATAATCTCTTTTTTTTGTTCTTTATTTAAAGCCATATGTCATATTTTCCTTTCAAAATTATTTTATAAAATTAATTAATTTTATATTTTTAAAAATTGCTCTATATCTAAAATAAAAACAGTAGCTCCACCAATAGTAATTTCGGAAGATAAAGGAGCTAAAAAACTCATTTCATTTAAAATATTATTAGGAATTAATTGTGTTTTAGTTTTAGAAAATTTTCTAAAAATATCTAAAACTTGTTCAACCTTTTCCTTTTTTATACCGATAACAAAAGTAGTATTAGTTTCTTTTAAAAAACCGCCTTTAGTATTTAATCTAGTATTAAAAATATTTTCTTTATTTAAAGACGTTTGCACTTTATTAGCATTTTCATTAGAAATTATAGCTATAATTAATTTCATTTCATTATCCATATTAACATTATATAATATTATATATTATTTTTTAAAATAAAACAATTCATTAAATTATTTTATCAATAAAAAAATAGAATAAACATGACATAAATTGGCTAAAATTACAAATAAATGCCAAATAAAATGATAATATTTTTTATATAACTCGTTATAAAATAAAATTCCAACACTATAAAAAAAACCTCCTAAAAATAAAAATAATAATATATTATAATTTTGATTCACAATTGACCATGAATCGAATATAACCCAAATTCCACTCCAACCTAATAATAGAAATAAAATCAAATGAATTTTATCACCTTTGTGAAATTGAAATATTTTCAAAAGTATTCCGATCAATATTACAAAAGATTGTAAAATACAAAAAATTAAATTAAATAATTTTTTTTCTTCTGAAGAAAATAAAAAAGGTAAAAAACTACCCCAAATTAATAAATAAATACAAATATGATCGAATCTTTGGAAATGTCTTTTAGCTTTTGTAAAAGATAAAGAATGATATAAACAGCTCATTAAATAAAGCATAAACATAGTTAATGTTAATAAAAATAAAGGAAATTTAAAACCTTTTTCAATGCAAAAAATACAAAAAATAACAATACTAACAGGAACCATTAAACCATGAGAAACAGCATTTAAAATTTCTTCAAGTATAGTTTGTTTTTCAGTTGTTCTTTTTGGCCATTTCATATTTTTTTTAAACCTTTTCAAAATTTTTTTATAATTTTCATTTAAGTTATAAATTTATTTTTCTAAATTCATACGAATGCTTTTTACAATCGTTTGATAATCATTTTCTTTCATTTTATTAATATTATGAGGCAAAATAATTTTAATTTCATCACTAGAAAAACGAGGTAATAAATGAACATGGTAATGAAATACTCTTTGTCCTGATATAAAACCATTATTATTTAACAAATTAATACCCTTACAATTAAAAGTTTTAATTAAAATTTTACTTATTTTTTGAACCACACCAAATAAATGTTGAAAAACATTTTCAGGAACTTCTTCAATGGTTACGTATTCCTCTTTGGTAACAACTAAAGTATGACCTTTAGTAGCTTGTATAATATCTAAAAAAGCAATAACTAATTCATCTTCATAAATGATATAGCCTTTAATTTCTTTTTTAATAATTTTAGTAAAAATAGTAGACATATTTATACCTCTAATTGTATATAAAAACTTTATTTTAATAAATAATAAAAATTACATTTTTTTATTATTTATTAAAATAATTTAAATGCATAATTATTTTTAAAATATTCATTTTTCTATTTAAATGAATAAAAATATTTTTTTATTTAAAATATCTTTTGATATTTACAAAATTACATTTAGCTATTTTTTGAAAAAAAATCAATTCTTTATTTTTTTGATAAATTTCGGCTATTTGTTTATCCACTGTATAACCTGATCCTAAACGTAATTTCATGTCTATTCGATTATTGCTTAATTTATACATTTCATGACTTAATTTATCAATTTCCTTTAAAAAAATATTTCTAGCTATAATAGAAGCCAAAGCTACACTTAAATATTTAGATTCAGCTTTAGTTTCGAATATAATTTTTTTATATACTTTTTTTTCATTTTTTAAATAATTAAAATAATTTTTAGGACTAGCAAACTGATCTAAAACAACCATTTCTTCTTTATTTATTTTTTTAAAAAGATCTAAAATAGCTTTATTATGTAATAAAGCTTTGATATGATTTAAATTATATTTTTGATTTAAAATATTATATTCCGAAGGAGTTAATATTTGAACTGAATAAGTAATTTTATCTTTTACCATTAACATTATTTTTTGTATTTTATCATTTGATATTTTTTTAGAATCTCTTATCCCTATTTTTTTTAAAAAAGGGTATTGTTCTCTTGTTACCAAAGCGGCACAAACAATAATAGGTCCGAAAACATCACCTGTGCCTACTTCATCTGAACCAATAATGTTTTTAAAATTTATATCATCTATTTCTTCATTAAAAGAAATAATATCTTTATTATTTGAAATTTGAGAATTAGAAAAATTATTTAATGATTTATCCGAATTTAAATGTAAAAGTTTTCTTATATATTCGATTTCGTCACTCACATCATTTCCTTGAATTAAACAAGTACCATTTTTATAACATGTTATGTTAATTTGTGTTTTTTTTATTATTAAATAAATATCATTTTGGGTACTAGGAAAAATAAATTTTTCATAAATTTTTTTTAATGTTTCAAACTGTTCTAATTTTAAATTTTTGAAAACATGTACTCTTCTCATGAAAATCACCTTTAAATAAATTAAGATAAATAATAAAGTTTTATTATTTATTCAAATCCCAATCAATAGGTAAGATCTGGTTTTTAATTAAATAAAAATTAGTTTTAGAAAAAGGTTTAGAACCGAAAAAACCTTTATAAGCCGAAAATGGAGAAGGATGAGGGCTTTTTAAAATATAATTTTTATCTATATCAATATATTTAATATATTCTTGGGCTATTTTCCCCCACAAAATATAAACTATTTTTTCTTTTTTATTTAAAAATTTAAAAATATTTTTAGTAAACTCTTTCCATCCGATATTTTTATGACTTAAAGGTTTTCCTGCTTCAACTGTTAAAATACTATTTAATAAAAAAACACCTCTTTCAGCCCATAAAGTTAAATTATTAGTTTTCGATATTAAATTCAAATCATTTCTTAATTCTTTGAAAATATTTCTCAAACTAGCAGGAGTTTTTTCATTTTTAACACTAAAAGATAAACCATGAGCTTGATTTATATTAAAATAAGGATCTTGTCCTAATATAACTACTTTGACATCTTTAAAAGGAGTAATATTAAAAGCTTCAAAAATTTTTTCCAAAGGAGGATAAATTTGTTTTTTTATTTTAAATTCACCTTCTAAAAAATTAATTATATTTTGAAAATATTTTTTTTGTCTTTCTTGATAAATTAATTCTTTCCATGTCATTTTATCACTATTATTTATACAGATTATTTTTTTTCTTTTCACCTAAAAATAATTTTTTAAGTAAAAAAGGCATATTTGAGAATATAAACAAAATCAACAGGAAAAAACATAAAAATGTTTTAAAATAAGAAATAGTAAACATATGTTGTGCTAAAATGTCCTTATATTTAGTCGGATGGTTATCTTTTGTTGAATTATTATCTCCTTTTGTGTAAATTATTTGTGATGAATTATATTTTTTTATAACCCTATGAATAATAGGTGTATCTGGATGAATTTGTTTATTTTTAAAAACGACAATATCACCTGTTTTATCACCTTCTTTAAGTTTTTCTTTTTGCTTATCTGAAATTTTCTTAACTACAACAATATCATCTGTTTTTATTGTAGGTTCCATACTTCCACTTGCAACTTTATAATAATCAATTCTAAAAATGTTCAAAACTTCTTCATGAGCATTTTCGGGACCAAAATAGATTTTACAAATAGATGCCGCAAATAAACAAAGACAAAAAATATTTAAAATTAAATTAATAACAAAAACAAAACTTCTTAAAAAATAATAAATATATTTTTTATAATAATTTGTATTTTGAAACATATATTTTTATTTCTTCTTTCATAATCTAATTATATTAAATAAAGATATATAATAATAAATAATTTAATAATATTTTTGTATAAATGATAAAAAAATTATTATTAAAAAATATAAATAGAAAATAAAAAAATATCAAAAATAAATTCTAAAATTTATAATCTTAAATACGATTTCAGTATTTAAGTTAATATTTTATATTAAATTTTATAAAATAAAATAATTTAAATAATAAAAATTAATATAAAAACAAATATTTTTTGTCTAAAAATTTCAATTTATAAAAATAAAATAATAATAAAAAAATAATTATATAAAAATTTATAAAAAAATATTATAAATCTAAAATTTAATATATTTTAAATTTCTTTTGTAAAACTTTCTACAATAGCATAATTTTTATCTTTAACAACAATTAAATTAGTTTTTACATAAGGTAAAATATTAGGAATTCTTTGAGGTGGAATTGCGATAAAAAATTGTATTTTTAAACTATTAAAAAAAGACATCATAGCATCTATTCTATTTTCGTCCATATTATTAAAAGCTTCATCAAAAAATACTAAACATCCTTTAGATTCACCAGTTTCTGATAATAATTGTTCAAAACAAATAGCAATAATAATATAAAAAGGTACTTGCGTTTCTCCTCCTGATTTTTCTCTAAAAATTTTAGAAAAAAAGGAAAAATTACCATCTTTATCATAAATTTTAATATCATAATTCAAATAATTACGATAATCTAAAAATTGATAAGATATATTCTCATATTCTTGTTCAAAAGACATAATCTTTTGAAATAATTCATTCAAAACAATATCTTTATAAGATAAATTATTTTCGTAAAATAAATTATTTTGGTCTAATTTATTTTCTTGTATAAAAAAAGAATAATATTTTTGATATTCAGGATCATCAGAAGGTTTGGCAACAATCTGATAATAATCTTCTCCAAAAGGCCTATTTTTCAAAATTTGATTTAAATTTTGAATTTGTTGTTGTGCCTCTATAATACTTTTTGTTAATTTATTAATAAATTCTTCTTTAAAAATAATTTCTGTTTTTATAGTCAATTCTTTTGCTTCTTGTTCATATTTAACTAAATTTTTTGAACTAATTAAATTGTATTCTTTCGCAAAAAAATCAAAACTTTCTATATTAGATTCGATATTTAATAAATTATAATTATCAATATATGTTTTCATAGAAAATATAAGATCAGTATTTAAAATATTTTTTTGTTTTTCAATGCTTTTTAAATTTTCTTGAATACTTTTAGAAATCATTTCATAATTATTCGGATATTCATTTAAATAATTATGGATTTGTACAGAAGCTGCTTCAATATTAAAAATTTCTTTTTTTTCTTCTTCGAATAATTGTTCTTTATAAAAAATTAATTCTTTTTCTAAATTATTAATTTGCACAATATTAATTTTTTCTTTATTTTGATATTCTGCAATTTCCGATAAAATTTGTTCTAATTTTTTAGTTTTTATTTTTTTTTCTTCTTGTGATTTAAAGATATTATCTTCTAATTTAGTTAAATCATGATTTAACTGTAATTGTGTTATTTTTTCTTCAATATTAATTATATTTTCCTCTTTTTCTTTTTGTTGTTGAAAAAAAGAAGAAAAATCCAAATTAACAATAGAAGATATTTTACTTTTTTTTATCAAAGAAATAATATTTTCATTATCTCTAAAATAATTTTGTTTCTTTAATAATTCTTCAGTTTGTGAATTTAACTCATTTAAAATAATATCTTTACGTATTTTAAAAGAATTAAGACCTATATAAGGAATCTTATAAATTTTAGGATTTAATTTTTTAGCAGAATAATTACTATAAATCATTCCAGAAGGAGTAATAGCTGTTTTATGATTTTTTAAATTCTCAATATTTAATTCGCATTTAATATATGATAATAATATCTTAGCATATTTTAAAGCATCTTTATTATCGCTAGAAATATGTGAAGCTAAACTATCCAAATTATTAGGTATATCAGGTATTTTTTCAGTATTAACTAAACCAACATCGTAAATTTTCAAATCATCTTGTAATTTTTCATAAATTTTTAAAGCAGAATCGAAATAACGATAATCTATAATTAAATTGAATTTTCTAGAACCTAAAAAACCTTCTATAGCATTTCTCCATAACTCATCTTTGATTTCGATCAATTCACACAAAGGATAAACAAAAATATTTTTATTATATTTATTTTTTAATTTTTCTTTTAATAAATTATTAATTTTAACAAAATGATCATTTTGTGAAACAAAATTTTGATTAATCATTTCTAATTCATAATTATTTTTATTAATTTTTTCTTTTAAAAGAATTATTTCTTTATTTAAGATATTTTGATTAATATTAATATTAATTATTTTTTGAGATAAATAATTAGATATTTCAACAACATCTTCTTTTAATATAAAAGCTTTTTGTTGTCTAGAATTTTGCAAAAAAGAATTTATTTTTTTAATACTCTCTTTTAAAAAGTTATCTTGATTTAAAGCAAATAAATTTTCTAAAATAACAATTTCTTCTGTTAATTGTTTTTTTAAAATATCTATTTTTTCTTGAATTTCTTTAACAACTCTTCGATCATTAGCTAAATCTTTTTGCAAAGAATACAAAATAGATCCTAAATTATTTTGAATCTTATTAGTTTGCAATTTTAAAATATAATCATTTAAATATTCTATAGATTCATTATATTTTTTTTTATTCAATAATAATTTGGATAATTCTTGATTAATTAATTCTTTTGTTTTAATTGCGTTTTCTAATTTTTTTTCATTTTTTTTAACTAAAACCATTTTTTCTGTTAAAAAATAAATTTTCACTTGAACATCTATTTTTTTTAAATTTTTATGAATTTCTATAATTTTAGCTAATTCTTTTAATTTGATTTTTTCTATTTCTATTTGAGATTCGATTTTTTTTAATTGTCTAACATTATTTTTTAAACCATTAATATTAATGGGATTTTCTTCTAATAAAAAATCAAAAATAAATTTTTGTAAATTCAAAGCTTTAAAAGCTAAAGCTTTTGGTAATATTTTTAAATATTTATAAATATTAATTTGTAAATATTTGCCGACTGCATTTTGATATTGTTTTTTAGTATCAAAGAAATTAAAATCTTTATTAAAAGTTCTTAGATACTCGCGCATATCCTTAATATTTCTTATTTGATTATTATCAAATGTAAAAATATCTTTCTTTAAATTTATATTCGGGACAAGATAAAATTTTTCTTTTAACAAGCCTCTATAAGGCAATTCCAAAACACAACCTAAAATAGTATATTCTTTTTGAATTTCATCATAAAATTCTAAAGCGATATGAGTAATAACATCATTATTTCTTAAAAATTCTTTATTTTCAAGACCAATTTTACCTTTAATATAGCTTTCTAAAGAACGCTTTGCATTTTCATTAGCAGCTATATTAAATTTAACACCATTTCTTTCGCCTATCAAAACATATTGTAAAGCATCTAATAAAGTGGATTTACCTGACCCATTTTCCCCTGAAATTAAAATATTATCTTTAATTTCTATATCTTGATAAGAAAATAAATGCCAATTGATTAATTTTATTCTAGTTAATTTTTTCATTTTCAGTTTCGTCAAAATCCGAATTTAATAATTTTTTATATTGTTCAACCATATCCAAATCAATTAAATAAAGAATAGAATTATAAATTGTTATGATAGAACCATCAGATA
The DNA here is from genome assembly GCF_020312115.2 of Candidatus Phytoplasma sp. AldY-WA1. NCBI lineage: Bacteria > Bacillati > Mycoplasmatota > Mollicutes > Acholeplasmatales > Acholeplasmataceae > Candidatus Phytoplasma > Candidatus Phytoplasma sp. AldY-WA1. The sequence continues at coordinate 11,298 of NZ_JAHRHX020000005.1, read as the reverse complement.
AATCATTATCTATATAATTAATAATATTATATCTTCTAAATAACATTAAAATATTTCTTATTTTTTCTTTAGTTAATTTTTTAACTTCTTTATAAGCAATACTGTTTAATTTATGATAAATATCTTGTAAATATATTGTAATAACATTACCATAATTAGATTTAATTTCTCTTTTTTGTTGAAATAAAATACGTAAAATTAACAAAATAAGACTTTCTTCTTTTCTTAATTTTAATTTATTAAAATGATTTAAATTTTTGATAAAAATAACTTCATCATATTTTTTAATTTCTAATTGAAAATCAGAAAGTTTAAAAAAAGAAGAAAATAATTCTTTATATAATAAAATAAAACGATAATCATTAGCATCTTCTATTTTTTGAATAGTTAAATAATTAACTTGGAATAATTTATTCACAATTTTAGAAAAAATATTTTTTTCTTGTTCTTTTAAAATTTTAAATTTTTCTACAAAAATATAAAATTCCTGTGTCTTTTGATCCATTTAAAAAATCCTTCGCTAATTAATGAATAAGAAAAAATTATAAAAAATAAAATTTTATTTAATATTTTTTTAAAATAATAAATTATTAAACTAAATTATGTTTTTTAAAAAAATCATACATTTTGTCATCGACAATATGATCGGATATTAAATTAGCTTTTTTTCTAACTTCTTCATATTCGCAATTACCCATTGCAATACCTATATCAGCGCGTTCCAACATTTCTTTATCATTACATCCGTCTCCTACACAAATTATTTCATAATCATTATATTTTTCTTTAATTTTGTTAATGCCATGAAATTTATTAATATTTTTAATTGTTAAATCAACATGACTACTCCAATAATAAGCTTCGAAACAATCTAACTCATCTAAAAAAGATTTCATTTTTCTTTGTTCGTCTCCGAACAAATTCAACATAAAAATTTTTTCTTTTAAATAAAATTCATTATCAATGGAAATATTATATTTCGTTTGCCAACATTTAATAATTTCCATTTGATGCAATTGATCTTGATAAAAAAACGATGATTTATCCATACTTATAGCTGCACCAACAAGTTTATATTGAGAATATAATTTAACTCCTTCTAAAAATTTTTCAATATAATCAACAGGAATCGGATTCTCATCAATAATTTGATCATCTTCTAAAACTAAAGCGCCATTAATTAAAACTAAATATTTAAAATAAGGTAATAAATCACTAATAACATCTAAATTATCATGATTTCGGCCAGTAGCAATACCTAAAATTGTATTAGGAGTATGAAACAACTCCTTAATTAATTTCTTAGTTTGCGGTAAAACTCTTTTTTTTTCATTACAATACAAAGTATCATCAATATCAAAAAAAAATAATCTTTTCTTAATAATAATAAAACCTCTTTCTTTTTATTAATTTTTTTATAATAATTCAAAATTATAACAAAAAAATAAATTTTTTTGAATAAAAAAACAAAATTACTTTTAATAACTTATACTTAAACAAAAGTATATCTTGTTAAATTAATTTAAAAATTTATTTCACAAATTAAAATTATTAAAAATAATTTTATTTTATTTATTAATAAAATTTAAAATTTGGTGTGGATAATGAGATTCGAACTCATAAGAATAAAATTCACATATCCCTCAAACATGCGCGTATACCATTCCGCCATATCCACAAAAAAATAATAAAATGAAATCTTATTATTTTTTTAAAAATATTAAAAATTTATATCTTCTTAGCAAGAAAATAAATAAAAAATTAATATTATTCTAACACAAAAACATAAGGATAAATATTATTATTATTTTTTATTTTCTCTATTTCTAAATTAGGAAATTCTTTTTCCAAAAATAATTCTATTTTTTCTAAATTTTTCTCAAATACATTTTCTTTATGATAAAAAATAGTTAAAAAATTATTTTGTGAACTAATCATTTTTTTTAATAAATTTTTAACTAATAAAATTAAATCTTTATTACTTTCTATAGTTTTATTTTCAAAAATTGACGAAAAAACACCTAAATTTGTTGATTCTTTTTTAAAATTAACAATCTTACCTAATTTAACCTTTTTCATATTTTTTTGAATATTATTCAAATTTTCTTTGAAAGAAAGGGTTTTATTAAAAACTAAAAGAGCACTATAACTTTCATGAATGCTTTCGGTCGGTATAATTTGTATTTTAAATTGAGGATTTAATTTACAAGCTTCCTCAATAATAGGAATTAATTTAGGTTCGTTAGGAAATAATATTATATTTTTGGCATTAACTTTATTAATTATTTTATTAAAATTTTCTATTGAAAAATTTTCTTTGTTTAAATTAATAACAAAATCAGATTGTAATTCTTTAAAAGTATCAAAAATTTCTTCTTCTTCAAATTCAGAAACAAAAGTAATAATAGAATATTTAGCTAATTTTTCTTTATTTTTATTACCAGAAATAAATTCAGAATGTTGTTTTTTCATATCATCAATTTTTGATTTTATCAATTTACCATGAATTAATAAATTCTTTAAAACATCATTCGGATTATTAGTATGAATATGAATTTTTAATAAATCATTATTTTTAAATAAAATTAAAGAATCTCCGTAACAACTCATTTGTTTTTTATAATTATTAATATCAAATTTATCTAAATTATTTAATTTAATAATAAATTCTGTACAATACTGATTTTTGAAATCACTTATTTCATTAATATCATGATTTAATTTTAAATCAAAATCTTGATCATCATCATTTTCTAATTCAACATTATCTAAATATAATAACATTCCTTCTAAAATAAAAATAAAACCAGCCCCACCGCTATCAACTACTTTTGATTTTTTTAAAATAGGTAATAAATTAGGAGTTTTGTTTAAAGAAATTTTAGCATTTTCAATAGTTATTTGAATAGCTTTCTTAATAGTTTTAATTTCTTCTTTTTTTTTAACAGTTTCTTCGATAGATTCTCTTAAAACAGTCAAAATAGTTCCTTCTACTGGTTCAATTACTGCTTCATAAGCTTTTTGGTAACCATTAATCAAAGAAGAAATAAATTCTTCAACATTAATTTTATTCTTTTGCAAATTATCAATGTAATCATGAATTCCAGAAAAAAATTGTGATAAAATAACTCCTGAATTTCCTTTAGACCCCATTAATAAAGCGTCAGCTAAAACTTTAGTTACTGTAATAATAGAAGAATCGTTTATTAATTGAATCTTTTTAACTCCTTCCATCATAGTCATTTGCATATTAGTACCAGTATCACCATCAGGAACAGGAAAAACATTTAAATCATTGATTTTTTGGTGATTTTTTTTTAAATTAAAAGCGCCGTTTATAATCATTTTTTTAAATAAATCGCCATCTATAATTTCGTATTCTATCATTTTATATTACAAAATCCTTTATTGTTTTGATAATTTATTATTATTAATTATTTCGATTAATTAAAATAATTATTTATATTATTTTATTTTTTTTCAATAAATAAAAACTAATTATATTATAACATATTGAAATATTTAAAAATATTATTTTAAAATGAGATAAAATCTTATATATCTTTGATTTATAAAAAATAAATATGTTTTTTTAATAAAAATATATTATAATAAAGGATATATTGCAATTAAGATTATAATAAGGATAAAAGTAAAAATATTATGAGTAAATGTTATATTACCCAAAAAACAACATTGTTTGGAAATAGACGTAGTCATGCAATGAATGCTACTAGAAGAACACAAAAAGCTAATTTACAAAAAGTAAAAATTATAAATGAAAAAGGTGTAAAGGTAAGAGTTTATATATCAGCTCGTGCATTAAAAAAATTAGAATTAAAAAGAGTTTGATTTTTTAAAAAAAAATTCAAAATAAAAAATAAATAATATTTTTTATTTTGAATTTTTTTATTTTTTAAATTATTATATAGAAATACTTTCATATATAAAAGTATTGCTTAATAAAGCAATAACACAAAAAGATAAAAATAATAAAGAATCAAAACGATCTAATAAACCGCCATGTCCTGATATTATACTTCCAAAATCTTTAATTGAAAAATCTCTTTTCAATTTAGAAGATATAAGATCTCCAAATTGAGACATAATACAATTAAAAAAAGTAAAAAAACAAAACGATATCGATTTGAATCCAAAAAAACATAAAATAATAATAAACGAAACTATAAAACCACAAAAAAATCCTTCCCAAGTTTTTTTAGGACTAACACTCGGATATAAAAGATTTTTGCCAAATAAAATTCCGCCTAAAAAAGCGAAACTATCACTAGAAATAGTAATAATAAAAAGATAAAGAAACCATTTAGAATTTAAATAAACTAAATTAAAAAAACAAGCGCTAGAAAAAACAATATATAATAAAATTAATAAAAAAAAATTTAAATGTTCTGTTCGAAACTTATGAATAAATAAAAAAAATATCCATAAAAAAATCAAAAAAAACAAAAAACAAAATAAATATTCTTTCGTAAATAATTTTTGTAATAATTGTATAATTGGTTGTTCCTGTTGACCCTTTTTCGAAAAAAAATTCGACAAAAAACATAAAAAATAACAAAAAAATAAAAAAACAAAAATAAAAAAAACAATTTGTACAAATTTACTTTTTGTTAATTTTGCAGCATTTAATAATTCTTTAACAGAACCCATCATAATTACAAAAATACCAAATAAACAAAAATTAGTAAAAACATTTGGATTAGGAATACAATAAAAACATAAAGTTATTAAAAATAAAACTAATCCAATATAAATTTTATTAAAAGATAAAGATATTTGTTTTTTCATTTTTAAATTTTTAACAATTCATTTTTTTTCTTAATTGTATCTGCTTCAACTAATTTAATAAATTTATTATTCAAATTTTGTATATCTTTAGAAAAATTATCTTCTAATGTATCTACTTCATTTAATTTTGTTTTTTTACCTTGACGAATAATATTTCTTATCGAAATTTTAGTTTGTTCCGCTATTTTATCAACTTCTTTAATTAAAATTTTTCTTCTATCTTCTGTTGGTTTTGGAAAAACTAATTTTACAACTTGGCCATCATCTTGTGGTGTTATTCCTAAATCAGAATTCAAAATAGCTTTAGAAATTTCTCCAATAATGGTATTATCAAATGGTTTAATATTAATTTGGTTTCCGTCTAAAACGCTAATAGTACTAATATTTTTTAAAGGCATTTTTTCATTATAATAATCAACAGTTATTTTATCTAAAATTTTAGGATTAGCTATCCCTGTTCGAATATTAGTAAATTTAGATAACATTACTTCTTGAGCTTGTAGCATTTTATTTTCTAATTTTTCAAAAATTGATTTTTCTAAATCATTCATTTTCATTCCTCATTGATTTTGTCGGATTTTTTATTTTTATTCCTCTTAGAAGTAATCAAAGTACCTGTTTTTTCTTTTAAAACAACTTTTTTAATATTTCCTTTTGTATTCATATCAAAAACTAAAATATCAACCTTATTTTCCCAACACAAAGAGACGGCAGTCATATCCATAATATTTAATCTTTTATCTAAAATTTCTTTATAATCAATTTCTTTTAATAAAAAAGCATCTTTATGTTTTTTAGGATCTTTATTGTAAACGCCTTCAACACCATTTTTAGCCATCAAAATAATATCTGTATTTAATTCTACTGCTCTAAGAGCTGCAGCAGTATCTGTTGAAAAAAAAGGTAAACCTAACCCAGTTCCTAAAACCAGAACTCTTCCTTTATCCAAATGTCTCAAAGCTTTTTCTTTAATATATGGTTCTGCAACAGCAATAACAGGAAAAGATGTCATCACTCTTGTTTGAACTTTTAAATTATTTAAAGCATCTTGTAAAGCTAAAGAATTAATCAAAGTTCCTAGCATTCCCATATAATCAGAACGACTACGTTCCATTCCTAACTCTTGGCCTACCAAACCACGCCAAATATTACCAGCGCCAACAATAATTACAATTTCAATACCTAAATTTTTAATTTCTTTGATTTCTTCAGCAATTGTCTTAACTATTTGAGGATTAATGTTAAAATCTTCTCCTTTTAATGCCTCTCCGCTTAATTTTAAAAGAATCCTTTTGAACATTAACTTACTCCTTTTAAGATAAAAATTCTTTTCTTAATATTTATCTTATCTTTTTATAATAACAAATAAAAACTTAATTAATTTTTTAAATTATTTTTTTCCAACTTCGAAACAATAATAAGCAATAATATCAGTTTTATTATGATCTAAATATTCTCTTATTTTTTGATTTGTTTCCATATAAAAAGGTTGTTCTAATAAACAATTTTTTTCGATTAAAGTGATTAAATTATTTTCTATTGCTTTTTCTAATAATTGATCCGTTAATGGTTTACGACTGTTCTTTTGTTTGATTTGTTCTAATAAATTTTCTTTTGCTTTATTTATAAAATCGTTATCTACTGACTCTTTATTTAAAAATTTAGGTTTCATACCAACTATATGAACAGGCAAATGTTCTTCGACATCAGCAGAAGATTTAGTTAAATGAACTAAAGCAGAAATTTTTCCTCCTTGATGTTTATAAAAACCAAAACTTTCTTCATCTTTTTTATAAATTATTTGAATACGTGATAAAACAATTTGTTCTTTAATAAAGAAAGTTTTTTCTGAAATTAATTCTTCAATTCTTTTTCCGTTCCATTGATATTTTAAAAAATCATCTAAACTTTTAATAGAAGAATCAGCTTCTAATAAAATTTTTTCTAATTCATTGTATAAATCAATAAAATGTTCATTTTTAGCTACAAAATCTGTTTCAGTATTCAACTCATATAAAATAGCTTTATTGCCTTTAACAACGACATTAGTTAAACCTTCTAAAATTTCTTTCTTTTTGTCAGGATTATAAGAAAAAATACCTTTTTTTTTCAATAATTCAATTGCCGCTTCGATATCTCCTTGAGTATCTTCTAAAGCTTTTTTACAATAAGTTATTCCTACTTGTGTTTTTTGTCTTAATTCTTTGATCATTTCAAGTGTTATTTGCATAATTTTTTTATTTCCCTTTTTATTTTTTTAAAAAATAAAAATTATTTTATTTTACAATCGTAATTTAAAAATATTTTCCTTAATTTTGGATCAAATTATAAAAAATTTACATAAAAAAAGATGTTATTAACATCTTTTTATTTAATTCATTTTAATTAAAATATAATTAAAAAAATTTAATGTAACATATAATAAAAAATATTATTTTATACTTGACTTGGTTCTTTTGATTCTAATTTTTCTTTTATATTTTGTAAATTAATTTTAGTATTATTCATACTTGTCTCAGCTTCGACTACTGCATTCGAAATAATAGAAGTTATCAACCTAACTCCTTTGATAGCGTCATTATTAGCAGGAATAATATAATCAACTAAATCAGGATCGCAATCACTATCGATAATACCAAAAACTTTAATATTTAATTTACGAGCTTCAGTAATAGCTATTATATCTTTTTTAACATCTACAACAAAAATAGCTTGTGGCAATTGATTCATATCTTTAATTCCACCTAAAAATTTTTCTAATTTTTCTCTTTTTCTTGTTAAAGTCATAATTTCTTTTTTAGATAAACCAGACCATAAACCATCTTTTTCTTGTTTATATAAATCTTTTAAAAAATTAATTCTTTTAAAAATAGTTTGAAAATTAGTGAAAGTTCCACCTAACCATCTATATGAAACATAATATTGTTTTGCTCTTTCAGCTTCTTGTTGAATAATTTCGCGAATTTGTTTTTTTGTTCCTAAAAACAAAATTTTTCCATTATTTTTAATTAATTCTACTATTTTAACATAAACAGATTCAATTGCTTCAATTGATTTCCTAAGATCTATAATATGGATTCTATTTCTTACAATAGGTACCCCTTTTTCGTTTGAAAAAAGAAAAGGTTTCATTTTATAATGACATTTTCTTACTGCACTGCCAAAATGAATTCCTGATCCTAATAATTGTTTAATAGAAACTACAGATGACATAAAAACAAAAATTAACTCCTATTCAGATTTTTATAAAAATTTAGAATATTTAAATTATCCATAATAAATAAATTTTTAAAAACATTAAATTCATCATTAATCAAACATCTTAAATAAAATTCAATTTATATTAATAATTTTATATTTTTTTAAAAAATATTCCTTTAATACTAATCTAATCTATTCTAACATATTTTTATTTTTTTATAATTTCAATTTTAAATTTATATTAAAATTTTCAATTAGTACTTCCAAATCCATCTTCACGAATCTTATTACTTTCAACTAAATCATCATTAGTCAAATAAAAATCTTTTAAAATGCCTTGCGCTATTCTTTCAGTTTTTTCAATACTTACTTCTTCATTAGATAAATTATATAAAGGAATAAAAATATGTCCTTCATTTTTTAAATTATTATAATAATCACTATCTATAATTCCTACACTATTAGGCATAATTAATCTTTTTTTTAAAGATAAAGAAGATCTAGGATAAATACATAAAACTTTATTAGAATCAAAACAAGCTTTTATCCCTGTTGGAACTAAAACTAATTCTTTAGGTTTTATAATAATAGACACAGCAGATTCAAAATCGTATCCTGCGCTAAAAAGAGTTTGTCTTCGTGGCAAATTAATACATTTATCTTTAAAAGAATTTACAACCTCGAAAAAAAATTTAACTTTATTATTCACATTAATTTACCTTTTGGTTTTTTTATTTATTTTTTTATCAAAATTCCTAGGATGATTTTCTAAAAATTTATTTTTTAAACAAATATCAGAAATATAAGTATAAATTTGGGTTGTTTTTAAATTAGCATGTCCTAGCAATTCTTGAACAACTCTTAAATCTGCTCCGTTATTTACTAAAATAGTAGCGAACGCATGTCTTAAAGCGTGAGGATATAAAGAAACTTTTTCTCCAGTTCGAAGGCTTAATTTATTTAAAATAAATCTAACTCCTTTACTGCTTAAAGGTTTGCCTTTATAATTTATTAATAAAAAATCATTTTTTTGTGGATTCGATTTATTTTTTTCATCTAAAAATTTATTTCTAACATTAGACAAGTAATATTTTATCATTTGAACTAAATTTTTATGAATAGGCAAAAATCTTTCTTTTTTTCCTTTACCATAAATTAAAATTTGAGCATTATTCAAATAAATATTTTTTATTTTTAAATTAACTAATTCACTTATTCTCAAACCACAACTATAAAGCAAATCTAGAATAATATAATTTCTATAACCTAAAAGTTCTGTTGTATCAATAGAATCAAATAATTTTTTAATAAAAGATTCAGATAAAATCAGTGGCAATTTTCTAGAATTTTTTTTTAATTTAATTAATTTAAAAATATTATTTTTCAAATTATATCTTTCAATTAAAAAATTATAAAAAGTTCTTAAAGCAGAAATTTTTCTCATAATGCTAATGTTAGAAAAATTCTCATTACTCAAATAAGAAACAAAATAACGAGCTTCATTTTCTTCAGATAATGTTGATAAATTAAATTCCTTTTTTTTTTGGAACAAAAAATTTTTAAATTCTTTTGTATCATGAATATAACTCTTAATAGTTAAAAAAGAATAATTACATTCAATTCTTAAAAATAATTCAAATTCATTAATAAAATCCAATTTTTACATCCTACTAACTATTTATTGTAATAAAATAATTAATCTAAATTAGTTATAAAATATAATCTTTAATAATCGTCTTTTTTAAGATTGAAATATAAATTAAATATTTTTTTAAAAATATTAAATTTATATTTTTAATCTCTATTTATAAAAAAATAAAAATTTGAAATATTTAGATTTTAAAAATTTGAAAATATCAAAACCTTTAAATATTAAAAAAATAATAATTAAAAAAGGAGAAATAACTGATAAAACTTTCGCCTTCTTACTATCTATAATTTTTGATAATGGTATCTTTGTAACAACCTTATATAAAACATCTTCATAACTGATTTTTTTTTCAAAATCTAATATTTCTTTATTAGCTTTCCCTTTAGTTGTAATAAATTTATCTTCTTTATTATTTGCTTGTATCTCATGCAATACGAAAGGATTTCGTCTCAATATTTCATTTGTTCTAAATTGTTTATCAACATAAAAAACTACACAATCCTTTTCTTTTAAATTTTGAAGCTCTTTATCGGTTAATTTTTTAACAATGACCAAATCATTTTTGTTAATATCTGGTGACATACTTCCGCTAGATACATAACAAATATTAAAAAACATAAATTTATGAGTATATTTAGGGAAAAAATAATTGCAAATATTTAAAAAAATAAAATAAAAAATAATAAATAATAAAAAATAATATAAAAAAGAAAGAAAAAAATTCAAAAATTTTACTAATTTAACAAAAATCATCATAAATACTCTTTTTTATCACAAATTTCGAAAATAAATTACAAAGGTCTAAAATTATATTAAAGTTTTTAAACTTTATTCTTAATCTTTATTCTTTATATTAAATTATTTTTTTGATTTTTTATTATTTATTAAAATATTTTTAAATTTTTTTACAATTATTCTCAATAAAATCAATTATAATTAAAGTAATTTTCAATTATAGACATATAATTATCATTTTGTTCTGTATTAATATTATTTTTAATTATATATTGTCGTAAATCTTTAGGCATAAAAATTCTAATATCTTCTTTATTATAACCTATAACGATAGATTTTTCATCATAAATAATAGGTTTTTTGAAAATAGAAGGATTTTTTATGATAAACTTTTTAATTTCTTTAATAGTCATTGAAAATAAATCATTTTTTTGCTTTTTAAAAAGTTTAGAGCGAGTAGATATTATGCTTGTAAAGTCTATATTATCATAATTTAAAATTACATCAATATCTTCTTCAGTTAATTGACAACTACTTAAATTCTTTTCTTGATAATTAACATGATGCAAATCTAACCATTTCTTAGCTTTTTTACATGAAGAACAGCGATTACTAGTTAAAATAAAAGTCATAAATCATAAAAATTCTTTCTTGTTAAAACACTCCTTTGACAATTGTTTTAAAAATTTTTAAAAAACAATAATATTAAATTTAAATATAATTTAAAATAAAAAAATAATTTTATAAAATAAACAAATAATTATTTTAAAAAACACTTCTCTTTAAAATAAATATATTTTAAACATTTCAACAATGAAAATATTTTTAATTATATCAAATTTTATATAATCAAGCAACAAAAATGATTTTTTAATAAATTTAAAAAATAAAATAAGAATCTA
>NZ_JAHRHX020000033.1:0-6796 GCF_020312115.2 Candidatus Phytoplasma sp. AldY-WA1 | reverse complement strand
ATTTTATTTAAAATATTTTTAAATATTTTTTTTAAATAAATAACATATTTTAAGGTTTTTTTCTAATATAATTCAAAAAAATAATTTTTTATGCTTTTTATGTTGACAAATTAAAAAAAATAATTTATAATATAGGATATTATTAATTTTAAAAATAAAAAATTTTTTTTAAATTTAACTTAAATGAAATTAGAAAGGAATTAAGCTTAAAATATGAAACCTCAAACAAAAAAAATATGTCTTTGGACAATCCCTACAGTTATAATTTCAATTTTTATAATAGGATATTTGTTGTACTTAAATGACTATCGCTTTACTAACTATTACATTGAATATGATCCATCTACTGGAAAAAAAATTAAAGAAACTATTTATAATTCCTACCAACAATCGCCTAAAAACATAAAATGTATGAATGAATTTGATAAATATACTGAAAAAAAAATCAAATCAACTGGATTTGGAACAGGCGGAAAAAAAATTTGTATCATTGAATATGAACCATCTACTGAAAAAATAATTAAATCGACTCATTTTAATTCTAACGAAAAAATAAGTTCTATCTATATCTATGAATATGATCCATCTACTGGAAAAAAAATTAAAGACACTTGTTTCCGATCCGACGGAAAAACAATAGAATGTATCACTGAATATGATCTATCTACTGAAAAAAAAATTAAAGACACTTGTTTCCGATCCGACGAAACAATAGAATGTATCGCTGAATATGATCCATCTACTGAAAAAGAAATTAAACAAACTTTTTTCCGATCCGACAAAACAATAGAATTTATCACTAAATATGATCCATCTACTGGAAAGAAAACTAATTATAATCCTGACGGCTCAATAGTAAAATAAAACTTTTTTAAAATGATTAAATTTGGAAAACCAAATTATTTATTAAAAAATAAATAGTTTGGTTTTTTTCTTTTATAGTAGGAATATTAAACAAAAGAAAAGAAAAGGTAGCACTTTAATAATTTAGAACTTATTCCAAATTATTAAATTATCAAATTGCTACCATTATTTTAAAATCGTTCGCAATCAAAACAATATTTTTTTATCTAAAAATAAAAAAATTCGATTAAAAATTATAAAAATATGTCTTTTTTTGTATCTATAAAAAAATCCCAAAAATAAATATATTATTGTTAAAAAATAAAAATAAATTAGACAATTTTGATATGTTTTTATTTTAGCAGCGATTATTCTATTTTTAGAATTAAATTTATTTTGTATAAAAGTTATTTTATTATTTTTTAAATTTTATATAAATCTTGCGGAGTAAATAATAAATATTTTTTATTTTTACTAATATTTTGGTCAAAACCATTTTTAGAAAAAAAACCTAAATTAATTTTTTGATTCTGAACAAAATCATAATTTTCGATTTGTCGAAGTTTATTTTGTAATTGTTTTATTACTTCAAAATCGACTCTTTGTTTAGTCCATTTGCATTCAAAAAGGGTTAAATTTTGTTTAATTTCTGATAATATAATATCAATTTCTAAGTTAACTCCTCGAGAAGCATTATTTTCCCAAAAACGTCCGATGTTTATAATAGTTCCTTTTTTTTGGTATTTCTTAATTAGAAACAAACGGCATATTTTTTCAAATCCGAAAGAAATAAATTGTTCTAATTGGGGTTCGATAAAAATTTCATAAAATTTTTTATGATTCATTAAAACAAGATGATTAAGATTAGGTTTGATAAAATGATAATAAAATTTTAAATAATTTTCTTTTAAAGAATAATTAGTTTTTTTTGAATTTTTATTTTTTTCATTATAATTCATTTCTTTTTCAACAATCTCCATTTCTTCTAAATTTTGTAATAAAAAAACTAGATTAGAACTGGGTATTTTTAAAGAAGAAGATAAATCTTTTAATTGAAAGTTTTTTTTAGAAGATAAAAGTTTCAAAAGAGGTTCATAATTTTGACTTTTTCTATTTTCTTCGCCAAGAAAAAAAGAAAAATCTCTTTCAATTTTAGTAGGATCAGTTAAAAAAATATTTTTAAGATTGTATAATAAACTTTGATTTTTTTTGATTTGAGATAAAAATAAAGGCATTCCACCAAAAATACTATAAAAAAGAATTTTATCTACTGGTCTTAGATTAGGATAAAACAAAGCAGATTCTACATAATCAAAAGGCATAATTTTTAATTTAAAAGTAGTTCTCGAATAAAGAGGTTCTTTAAAAGTATCTATATCTCTCATTAAACCTAAATGGCTTCCTGATAAAATAATTTTAATGTTTGTTCCATTCAAATATTCATCTTTAATTTTTTGAAAAATTGATAAAATCGCATTATCAGATTTGATTAAATAAGAAAATTCATCAATGACTAACAAAAATGTTTTCTTTTTTTTATTTTGTTTTTTTAAGATAAAAGAGAATAATGAATAATAATCTCTAAAAGGTGAAATAAAACTCTCTTTAAAATAAGCGACTATTTGTTCTGATAATTTTTCTAAATTTTTTTCAATTCCTGTTTTATCAGCCAAAAAATAAATTCCTTTGTTTTTTTTAATTATTTGTTTTAATAAAGTTGTTTTGCCAACTTGCCTAATCCCATAAACAATTCCTAATTCACAAGATTGAGAATCAATTTTTGCTTGCAATTCTTTTAATTCTTTTTTTCTTCCGAAAAACATTTTTTTCGCTTTCGCCTTTCAAAACTATTTTCAATTTTATTATAACATTTTTAATATATTTTTAATATATTTTTAATATATTTTTAATATATTTTTAATATATTTTTAATATATTTTTAATATATTTTTTGATAAAATAGAATAATTAAACATATTTTAGAACAAAAAATTATTAAAATAACTATTATAGAAAATAGTATTTTCTATAATAGTTATTATTAGAAAAAATCATTTTTAAAAAAAAGTAAAACACAATAAAAATCATTACTTAATAGAAAATATTAACTTTTTTAATAAAGAAAAAGTTTTTTAACCAGTCTAAAAGATTTTCTAATTCTTTACGAAAACTAAATTAAACTTCGATCTATATTTTAATAAAAAAATAAATTAAATTTTTTAGATTATGATTTTTGAAAAAAAATTATTAATAAAAAAAGAACCAATTTAATAGTTCTCGAAATATAACAAAAATTTATTTTTCTTTTTTTCTAATTTTTTTTCTTTACAAATTAAAATAAAACGACGAATGTGATTATATTTATCATAAAAACTAGATAAAAACAAAAACAATAAACTAATCATTAAAATAAAAATATTGATTTTCGACAAAATAAGGTTCTTTTCAAATAAATGTTTCAAATAAACTTGTAATATAAATGTTATAACTATTAATAATAAGCAAAACAATTGATATTTAAATAATTTATTCCAATAAATATTTTCTAATTTATTAAATTTAGTTTGTACTTTAGATAATTCTTTATTTTCACTAATTTTTTGTTCTTCTTTGTTAGTTGGGATATCCAAAAAAACTTTAATCATTTTATTATTGTTCTTAACTGTTCGAGCGCTAACAATAATTTCAAACAAATAATAAAACCACAACACAAAAGACATGAAGCTAAAAAAATAAAAAATAAATTCTTTTAAATTCAATCTTTTTTTATGTTTTTTACAAATCTTATTAAAATCTATTTCCATTTTTATTCCAATACATACAATCAATAAGAATATAATTACACTGATAATGAAATAAACAAATGATCTAAGTCTAGATCTTGGAATATCATTTTTCATATATTATAACCTTCTTTATTTCAAATAATGAAATTTCAAATCATCTTCAACAAAAAATTACGGTTTACCCTTAAAACTCAGTTTTATTTTAATATAAAAGATAACTTTATAAAATTTTTTTAAAAGAATTTTTTTATTATTTATCTTTTTTTTATTTTTTATACCCTTGTATTATACTTTTATATTTTCGCTTTATAGTAAAAAGATATATTAATAATAAAAAAATAATTCAAAATAACATGATTCAATTTTGGATACACGCTGTCTAAAATTACTTATTTTTAAAACCTCGTTTTACTAAAAACAAAAAAAGACTAGTTTATTTTAATTAGTCTTTTCGATATTAAAAATGAATTTATTTACACTTTTTTGAAACAGTACGAATCGCAAGTAGGCAAAGATCTCAAAAAATATATTTGAGTTTTTTAAATAACCTTTGAATGATAAAAAGAAGATAAATAGATATTTTATCTAATTTTTATTTATTCTTTGGAATATTTATTTTAACTTACAAATAAATATTATATATATTTCTTTTTTGTATTATTTTTTAAATTTTTTTAAAAGCTAACATTTTTTAAAGTTAATAATAATAATATCCAGCGTCTTTTAATTCTCCTGCATTATATCCAGCGTCTTTTAATTGTTTTGCGGTATATCCGCTGAAATCTTTTAATTCTTTTGCGGTAAATCCAAAATTTTTTAATTTATCATAAGAATAAGAATCAACATATTCGGCATCTATTAATTCTCTTGCAGTATATCCACCGTTTTTTAAATCTTTTGTGGTATATCCACTGAAATTTTTTAATTCTTGTAGGGTAAATTTTTCATCTTTTATTTCTTGTAAGGTAAATCCAACATTCTTTTGCGGTATATCCGCTGAAATCTTTTAATTCTTTTAGGGTAAATTTTTCATCTTTTAATTCTTGTAAGGTAAATCCAACATTTTTTAATTTATCAGAAGAATATTTAGAAAAATATTCAGCATCTATTAATTCTCTTGCAGTATATCCACCGTTTTTTAAATCTTTTGCAGTATATTCAGCATCTTTTAATTGTTTTACAGTGAAATCGGCTTCTTTTAAATCTTTTGCAGTATATTCAGCATCTTTTAATTGTTTTACAGTGAAATCGGCTTCTTTTAAATCTTTTGCAGTATATTCAACATCTTTTAATTGTTTTACAGTGAAATCGGCTTCTTTTAAATCTTTTACAGTATATTCAGCATCTTTTAATTGTTTTACAGTGAAATCGGCTTCTTTTAATTGTTTTGCGGTATATTTAACTTCTTTTAATTCTCTTGCGGTAAATTTTTCATCTTTTAATTGTTTTGCAGTATATCCTTTGTTTTTTAATTCTTGTGTACTATATTGAACAGTTTCTAATTTAATGTCAGTATATCCTACATCTTTTAATTGATCTAAATTAAATCCGGCATCTTTTAATTGTTTTGCAGTATATTCAGCTTCTTTTAATTGTTTTGCACTGAAATCGGCTTCTTTTAAATCTTTTGCAGTATATTCAGCTTCTTTTAATCGTTTTGCATCATATCCGTCTTTTTTTAATTCTGTTGCAGTAGATCTAGCTTTCTTTAATTCTTGTGGTAAAGCTTTTTTTGTATTTTTATAGTAATCAAGCTACTTTAATTAGAAAAGAATAAGATTATCAACATATTCGGCCTTTATTAATTCTCTTGCTTTATATCCACTTTAATTTTGTATATCCGTTTAATTCTTTTGCGTAAATCATCTTTAATTCTTTAGGAAACAACATCTTTAATTTTCAAAAAGAATTCTTTGTATATCCAGCGTCTTTTAATTCTTTTGTATGCCTTTTTTTAGTATATCCGGCATCTTTTAATTCTTTTAAAGTATATCCAGCGTCTTTTAATTCTATTGCTTTATATCCGGCATCTTTTAATTCTCTTGCAGTAAATCCTCTGTTTTTTAATTCTTGTATACTATATTTAACAGTTTCTAATTCTCTGTCTGTATATACTGCATCTTTTAATTGATCTAAATTAAATCCGGATTCTTTTAATTCTTTTAAAGTAAAATAGGCATCTATTAATTCTCTTGCAGTATATTCAGCATCTTTTAATTGTTTTGTAGTATATTCAGCATCTTTTAATTCTCTTGCAGTAAATCCTTCATCTTTTAATTGTTTTGCAGTATATCCTTTATTTTTTAATTTTTGTGTACTATATTTAACAGTTTCTAATTTACTGTCGGTATATCCTACATCTTTTAATTGATCTAAATTAAATCCGGCATCTTTTAATTGTTTTGCAGTGAAATCGGCTTCTTTTAAATCTTTTGCAGTATATCCAGCTTCTTTTAATTGTTTTGCAGTGAAATCGGCTTCTTTTAATTGTTTTGCAGTATATTCAACTTCTTTTAATTGTTTTGCTTTATATCCACCTTTTTTTAATTCTTCTACGGTATATTTAACTTCTTTTAATTGTTTTGCAGTGAAATCGGCTTCTTTTAATTGTTTTGCAGTATATTCAGCTTCTTTTAAATCTTTTGCAGTATATTTAACTTCTTTTAATTGTTTTGCAGTATATTCAGCTTCTTTTAAATCTTTTGCGGTATATTCAGCTTCTTTTAAATCTTTTGCGGTAAATTTTTCATCTTTTAATTGTTTTGCAGTGAAATCGGCTTCTTTTAAATCTTTTGCAGTATATTCAGCTTCTTTTAATTGTTTTGCTTTATATCCACCGTTTTTTAATTCTTCTACGGTATATTCAGCTTCTTTTAATTGTTTTGCAGTGAAATCGGCTTCTTTTAATTGTTTTGTAGTATATTCAGCTTCTTTTAAATCTTTTGCAGTATATTTAACTTCTTTTAATTGTTTTGCAGTGAAATCGGCTTCTTTTAAATCTTTTGCGGTATATTCAGCTTCTTTTAAATCTTTTGCGGTAAATTTTTCATCTTTTAATTGTTTTGCAGTATATCCTTTGTTTTTTAATTCTTGTGTACTATATTGAATAGTTTCTAATTTACTGTCGGTATATCCTATATCTTTTAATTGATCTAAATTAAATCCGG
>NZ_JAHRHX020000032.1:0-6911 GCF_020312115.2 Candidatus Phytoplasma sp. AldY-WA1 | reverse complement strand
ACAAAAACTACACACCCTAATGGAATTAATACTAATAAATATAAATATAGTATTTATGATAAATTACGAACGTTAACAAATTATCAACATGCTGAAAAACTGATTGTTGAATTATTTAAAGAAGAATACGAAATTAGAGAAGATACAAAAAAAGAAATTATAGAAAATTTAAAAAAACAATGTTTAAATTTAAATAACAAAAATAATGAAAATTATAAAGAAATTGTTGAAAATTTTCTTGAAACATTAGAGGAAAATTTTTAATATTTAAATTTTTAAAATTAAAACTCGTCACACAATAAAAAATAAAAAACCTACTTACGACAGGTTTTTTTTATTATAAATTATAATAACAATTATTTAAAACGGTATTATTTTATTTTTTTTGTATTGAAAAAATAATAAAAAAATAAAATAATTAATAAAATACACCTTAAAAAAGATGTTAAATTGAAATGTTAAACATAAAATATACCTTTTTTTTACAAAGGCAATAAATCAACACTTATATAAAGTGTCTAAATATATTATATATAAAAACAAAAAAACAAATTTTTTAAAGCACTGTTAAACAACAGTGCTTTTTTTATTAAACAACAAAAAAAACCAGGCGATTCAAATTGCCCATCACAACCCACCAAGGCAAAAAAAAAAAAAAAAAAAATTAACGCCTAGGTTTAAAAAATCCATCTAAATAAAAAAAGATTTTCAACATTGAAAGTCTTTTTTTATTTACAAACAATAAAAAAGAACAAACAATAAAAAAGAACGAACAATAAAAAAAGAATAAACAATAAAAAAAAAGGAATAAAAAAATAAATAAATAAAAAAAAGGAACAAAATTATGAAAAACCAAACAAAAACAAAATTCGCTTTTTTAGCATCACCAATTTGGTTAACTATTACATATTTATTTTTTGTCATTAGTAACCTTATCGCTCTATTTTTTAATTTTGAAATAGGATTAAAAATTAACGCTGTCGTTTCCATTATTTCGGATTTTTTCTTTATTACGTATTTATGGACTAATAGGCGCAAAACATGAAAATAAACTGGATTGGTTGTAAGAAAAAAATGCTACCACAAATCATCGACCATATGCCGTCAAAATTCAACACTTATTATGAACCTTTTTTAGGTAGCGGTGCATTGTATTTTCATTTAAAACCTAAAAAAGCAATTTTAAATGACAACGATTCCCATTTAATAACGATGTGGCAGCAAAGTTTCCAAAACCCACAAGATTTCGTTAACAAAGTAAAAACCACAGAAGAATTCATTTATCACCATCAAAACCAACAAGACCAAAAACTGGCATACAAGACCCTACTTAACGAATATAACAAAAACAAATTGCCAAAATTAACAAGTTAAATATTATTTTTTGTTAATTTTTAAAATATCTTTTCGCACTGTTATAAATTTTTGTAAATGAATTCATTTTTAATACCGAAAAGACTAGTTAAAACAAACTAGTCTTTTTTTGTTTTTAGTGAAAAGAGATGTTAAAAATATTCAGAGTTTAAAAAAACATTTTACATTTTTTTATAACACTACGCAATTTCACCAAAAAGGAGAATATTATGCAAAACCAAGAAAATCAAGTTAACATTTTCAACGTTACTACGAACTGCCCCCACTATTCCATCACAACAATTAATTTAAAATATTAACTAAGTTTAACTGAATAAGTTAAACTTTTTTTATTTTATTAAGGGCGCCAAAGAGGCTTTATTAACAGCGAATTAACGAATCGCAATGTGTGATAATTACATACTTCATATTCTTGGTTTATCAAACGAAAGAATGATAGATTACAGCAAAGAATAAAAGCGAATTGAGGTGAAGTTCATAACCAAGAAGATTTCGCGAGAAGAAAGAATTACAAGGATAAGTCCTGAAACGGACCTAAACGCAAAAAGAAGAGTAATAATAAAACCAAGCCAAAAAGAACTGAAATGACTTGTAAGATGGAAATAAATAATTATTTTAATAGATTATCTATATTATCAAAGGACAAAATCCTTATCTGGTTTTAATACAAACATCTTAACTCACCTAGCTAAACGGTATTTACCTACCTTAAGAGGTACAAACTCATAAGTTAATGCCAAGGTCAGCGTCCCTAAAGAATTCACGGAGTTAATAAGAGTAACTTGGATCTTCCTAAAAATCAAGGTTAAAACCTAAAACATAAGAAGATAAAAAGTCTTATGGATTCAAGGAAAAAGCAGAATTATAGTAGTCGTTGGAGTAAAACTTAATTTGGAATAGTTAAGATAATCGCCCAACCAGGAAGTCATGGAAAGCATGATATAGGGCGAAAGAGGAAATAATATTTCGAGTTTAAAGACGTAGAAGGGCGGTGGCTATCAAAAGAAAGTAAAATTTCAAAACTAACTACGCATTTAAACAGAATTGAGACGAAATCAAAAAATAACAAGAACGTATCGAAGCGTACTTATCAATGGTTAACCAACAATATTATAAGCTACTATGGAGCTTTTGAGAAAGTGGCAACCAATAAAGGAGCAGGAACGGCTGGAATTGACTTCCAAACCATCGACAGAGTAGATTTAAAGAAACTTCAAAAATGGAATAAAGAAGTCAGAGAAGGAATATATGAACCTTCACCAGTAAAAAGAATAAAAATCCCAAAACCAAATGGAAAATTAAGATCTTTAGGAATTCCTACCATCAAAGATAGGACTATTCAAGAGGTAATAAGGAAACAATTAGAAGCATATTATGAACCAAAATTCTCTGAATTCAGTTATGGATTCAGACCTGGAAAATCAACCCATGATTGCTTAAAACGCTTTCAACAAAGGTTTACAGGGATTAATTGGTTTATTAAAATCGATTTAAAAGAATTTTTTGACACGGTAAATCATAAAACGCTATATGAAATCATTGATAAAGATATCTCGAAATATAAAGTCAAAAGACTAGTTGCCAAAATGGTAAAAAGTGGAGTCATGAAACAAGGACAATACATAAAAACCATAGAGGGAACTCCACAAGGAGGAATTATTTCACCTATCTTATCAAATATTGTTCTAAATGAATTAGACAAATATATAGGAAACCTCCAAAAAGAACTATCCAAATTCATGAAAGTAAAAAATAACCCTATATATGTAAAAATAGGTAGAGATATTATGAAAGCAAAAAAGGAAAAGGATAAGGAAACAGTGGATAGATTAAGAAAAGAATTGAAAATAACTCAACGTTATGAACGTAAACCAATTCGAATCGAATATTTAAGATATGCAGATGATTTCATTATCGGTATAAGTTGTCAAAGTAAAATATTACCGCATCAAATTAAGAAAATGGTAGTGGAATTTATCGAAGAAAAATTGAAATTAAAAGTTTCAAGCGATAAATCAAAAATTCAAAAGACAAAAAAAAGGGGTTAAATTCCTAGGTTATGACTTATCAATAAATCCAACAAAAGATGACCTTGAAAGGAAATTAACCAAATCAAGTCAAAATGGAATACCACAACTTAAGATAGATAAAAAACTAATTGAGAAAAAAGCAAAAGAATTAAGATGGATAGATAAGAATAATAAAATTATCCACGATAAATCCTTAATATGTTTTGAAAAACTAGAGATAATAAGAACTTATAAAGCCATCATGAATAGATACATAAATTATTATAGCTATATTTCAAACATCTCTCAATTAGGAAAATGGTATTATTATGCGACATATTCTTTATTAAAAACTCTTGCTGGGAAGGATAAAAGCTCACTTGCAGAGGCTCGAAGGAAATATCGGATAGGGAAAAGTTTTGGGATCAAGTATGAAACCAAAACCAAACCCAAATATGATATTTGGACGCTATTAAGTTGGGATTTTGTAAAAAAATTAAGGAAATATCAAAAGAATGATACGAACTTAACAGTAAACACAAATACCTATAAGAGTAGAACTAAATTAACGGATAGATTGCAAGCTGTTAAATGTGAAAACTGTTTAGTAGAAGGGATTTCATTAGAAATTCATCATACGAAAACGGCGAGAGACAAAAATATGCAAAGTATGAGAAACAAGGAAACAAAAGTATTATGCAAAACTTGTCATCAAAAAATAACAAACCAACAAATAAAATCATTTGGATGGTTTGAAAAACACAAACAAAACATTTTATCCAAAAATAAATAAATAATAAAATCGTCAAAACTAGGAATATTATAAACGCCGTATGCTTGGAAACTTGCTCGTACGGTGTTGTGTGGGGCCAATCTGTAATAAGGAGCAATCCTGAAACGCATTTGATCTATCACGATAATGATAGTAAAACTATTTGGTCAATTAAAGAATATGACAAAATGAAAAATTAAACAAACAAACTTTTACGACAATGATGACGAAGTTTATTGTATAACACTGTTATAAAAAAATATAAATGCTTTTTTTAACACTGCATATTTTTAAAACCTCTTTTCACTAAAAACAAAAAAGACTAGTTTGATTTAACTATTCTTTTCGGTATTAAAAATGAATTTATTTACACTTTTTTAAAACAGTCCAAAGAACTAACTATGCAACCAATCATAAAACAAACTAGAGAACACGGTTACAAAATCATTGAGGAATGTAACCTAAATAAACAATTAATAAAAAAAACAGTTTATAATTCTGACGATAAAACTATTTGGTATATTGAAGATTATAAACACGGCAAAATAATTAAAACCACAACTTATAACCCTGATGGAACCATTAATTACATCGAAGAATTTAATGAAGATGAAAAATTAATTAAAAAAACCCACTATTATTTTTAAAATAAACTATAAAACACTAATTATTATATTTTAATTTATAATTTTTAGTGTAAATATATAAAAGAAAGAAGAGAAAAAAAATCATGAACTCAAAACAAATAATTATAACATTTATTACTTTAATAACTTTAATTGGTGCTGGTTGGTATTGTTATCGCAAATTTAAACCATCAACTCCAAATTCAACAAATGGATCAATAAACATTATTAACGAAACACCACAAAAAAGCGAAACATCAAAAACAACTAAAAAACCAATCTACAATTCCGACGGTGAAACTATTCAGGCAATTGAAGAACGCGACAAAAACGAAAAATTAGTAAAAACAACATACTATCAAGATGACGGTAAAACTATTGCGTCAATCAAAGAATATAACAAAAATGGAAAACCAATTAAACAAACATGGTATCGCTCCGACGACAAAACTATTAGGTTTATTGACGAATATAACCCTAACAACGGCCAAAAAACTAAAGAAATAAAATACTATCCTAATGGCCGAGTTATTGATTACATCAAAGAATACAATGAAAATGGAGATATAATCAAATCTACAGAATATAACCCTGATGGATCAATAAAAAAATAATATAAACAAGATTCGCTTATATGAGTCTTTTTTTTATTTTAAATACAACAAAACAACAAAAACAAACGCCAAAGCAATTAAAAAAAATAATCAAAATATATAAAAAAATTGGAAACTATAAAACACTAATTTTTATAATTTAATTTATAATTTTTAGTGTAAATATTAAAAGAAAGAAAAGAAAAAAATCATGAATTCAAAACAAATAATTATAACATTTTTTATTTTTATAACTTTAATTGGTGCTGGTTGGTATTGTTATGACAAATTCAAACCTACAACGCCAAATTCAGAAAATAAAACAACAACTAATATTGAAGAAGATATAGAACAATCAACTGAATCATCACAAACAACTAAAAAACCAATCTACAAATCCGACGGTAAAACTATTGATTTTGTTGAAGAACGTGATAAAAACGAAAAATTAATTAAAAAAATTTATTATATGCCCGACAATAAAACTATTTCATCAATCGCAGAATACAACGAAAACGGCCAAGAAAGTAAAATAATATTATATTTAAATGGCAAAACTATTTGGCGTATTATGGAATTAAACGAACATGGCCAAGAAACTAAAACAACAGTTTATAATTTCGATAAAACCGTTAATTATATCAAAGAATACGAATATAACCTCAATAAAACTATTAAAAAAGTCACAGAATATGATTCTAATAAAACCATTAAAAACATCATAGAACATGAATATTACTCTGATGAAACCATTAAAAAAGTCATAGAATATAATTCCAACAAAACTATTGAGTCAATCGCAGAATACAACAAAAACGGCCAACCAACTAAAGCAATAGAATATTACCCTGATGGTCAAACTATTAAACAAAATGGTGAATTTGATGAAAACGGAAATTTAGTTAAAAAAACAGAATACAACCCCGACAAAACCATTAAAAACATCGAAGAATACAACCCCGACGGAACGAAGAAAAAATAACATAAAAAAGACTCACTTACACGAGTCTTTTTATTTTAAACAATTTAATAAAAAAACATAAAATAAATCACGACCTTGTTATCGTCGTTAAACTGACAAACCAAGAACAATTAAATTGTTCTTTTTTTATTTAAATAAAAAACTCGAAAGGAGTAAATAACATGGAAACTAAAAATGTTGAAAAGTTACAAATCGTAACTAATATTTTCTTAATTCTTTTTTGTATATTTAGCATGTTTGTAATGTTGTTAGCTGAAATACGTCATAATTCAAATGTGACACCAACAACTGGAACAACTGCAGTAGCGTCAACAGCAACTGAAACGCCAACAGCAAATAATACACAAACTGGAACACCAGCAGCAAATAATGCACAAACTGGAACAGCAACAACTGATAAAAATGAAGTTATAAAATCAGCTGAAAAATCAACTGACAAATCAGTTGAAAAACAAGTTGAAAAACCAGCTGACACATCAACAGCACAAAAATAATCATTATTTAATTTTGATTATTAATTAAAAACCCATTTAAATGGGTTTTTAATTTTTATAA
>NZ_JAHRHX020000075.1:0-2629 GCF_020312115.2 Candidatus Phytoplasma sp. AldY-WA1 | reverse complement strand
ATAAATTTAAATACAACTAAATTTTAATAGACTCTCTCCGCGAGAGTCTTTTTTTTATACCATAAATTCCTTTTTTCACAACCACCATGTAAAGGCGTTAACAAATAATTGAAAAATATTAAAAGGAAGACAAAAACATTAATAAAATCATAAAAAACGTCATTTTTTGCTTATAATTTTTCTATTTTTTTTTATTAAACTAGAATATATATTAACCCACTCATTGTAGAAAAACAGAACTCTTTTTGCTTTCCATCGTCAAACAAAATCTGTAATCAAAATAGAGG
This sequence comes from Candidatus Phytoplasma sp. AldY-WA1, assembly GCF_020312115.2. Classification (NCBI taxonomy): domain Bacteria; kingdom Bacillati; phylum Mycoplasmatota; class Mollicutes; order Acholeplasmatales; family Acholeplasmataceae; genus Candidatus Phytoplasma; species Candidatus Phytoplasma sp. AldY-WA1. Next base: position 2,342 of record NZ_JAHRHX020000075.1, on the reverse strand, counting down.
ACACTGAAAACCTTAAAAAAGCATGGTTAGCCTTGCAACCGAAATTCAAAAGATAGGATCTTAACGTTATTTCAAAAAAAGATATTTCAAAATTAATGGAATTATTTAATGTTAAGGTTTATTAGGGGTTTACTTAAAACCAAGAACAAATTTATTTAATCAAGTATTCCCTTAAGTCGATTACAAATTTACTTTAAACGAACTTTTAATATACGAAATAGCTATTGAAGAAGCATACATCTGTGGGGAAATTAGCAGCCCAAATTGATCCAAATGTCAATATTCACACAATTAATTTAAAATATGATGTTGATATTACCAAACAATAAGCTCTTAAAAAATATTTAATCGAAACCATTAAAGCTAATGATAGGATACATCAAATTAGGTTGTTACAACGTAGTATCTAACGAAGCAATCTTTTAGGTATATTATCCGATAGAGAACAAGCTACTCGGGATCGGATTAATAATTATGCTTGTGGTTCATATGTTAGTAATGATTATGATTGGGGTAATTGTTATTATAGAACCACTGACTCAAATATACAATTACTGTTACATAATTAAATACTATTTAAAAAAAGCAGAAAACATAAATCTCTCGATTTCTTACGACCAATATACTGCAATTTTAGACTGAAAAAAACAAAATAACTTAATTAATTTTCCACCATTAACAAAAGAATCAAATTATGAATGGAAAGTAGAAAACGATAATTATAATTTAACACAAACTTTTGAAACAAAAGATACAATTTATCATATAAATTGTTTTTCTGATTACCAAGAAAAATTAACACAATGGAAAATAACTGTTATATTAAACCAGGTGTCTATTATTCACATGACACAATAAGAGATAAATTCGGTTATTATTCACAAACCGTTTATGATGAAAAAAATAACAAATTATGGTATAAATATACTAAACGTTGGCTTTTTGATTCATGCATTTACGATACTAATGGAAAAATAATTTTTAACAATGTTGAAACTTATGAAACATCGGATCATTATTACGACACATTACCATCGCCAATTAAAAACCGACATTAACAAACCATTAACATAAAAAACTTTATTTTTAAACATCATTTTTTAAAATCTAAACTCTCATTCCGAGAGTTTTTTATTTAACGCACAACAAATCAAAAATGTCAAGGTTTTAAAAAACAAACTAACCAAAGTCACTAACTAAATCGGTGTCTTTTTTTTATAAAAAATCGTCCTAAACACGACATAAAATTGTTTAATTAAATAAAAAAATATATAATAAAAATATATTCAATTTCATTATTATTAGAAAGGAAACAAAATTTATGAATAATAATTTTTTTAAAAAACGTTCAATAATTATTATTATTATTATTTGTATAATAATTATTACAACTATTATATTTTTATATCGTAAAAGTAAAAAGAATAATGATAAACAAAAATTGGAATTACCAATTTTAGAACAAAAAAATCAAGAACCAATTAAAGAACAAAATAAAGAATCTCAATCATCTAAAAAAGAAAAAAACATAATTCTCCCTACTTCATCCAATCCATATGAATCTATACAAAGTTGGAAAATTACAATAAACAATTCTAATACAATAATAGAATCACCTTTTAAATGGAAAATAGAAAACGATAATTACAATTTAACACAAACAGTCGAAATTGAAAATACAATTTACCATATAAGTTGTTTATCTGATTATAAAGAAAAATTAATACAATGGAAAAACCAATGTTATTTTAAACCAGGTGATATACACAACGGTTTTGGAATTAGAAATAAAACAGAAGCAAATAAACTTTATACTGATTCTCATGTTAGTTCAATTCATTCATATAAACACGACAGAGAAATTTATCCTTATACAAGTTGCGATGATAATTATGTATATGTTGAAAGAAAATTTGGTATTCTTGCTTATGTCGGTCTTGATTTAGAAATTAGCGGATCAAACACCAATTTACGTTTAGATTATGCGAGAGATTGGAGATTTGATGGTTATTTCGACACAACAAAACCACCACAAAGACCTACAACAAATTATGAATATAAAAATAACAAAGTAATCAAAATAACAAACTATAACTCTAACAAAACCATCGATTTCGTTAATGAATACAACAATAACGAAAAACTGATTAAACAAACAAACTATACCACTGAAGGAATTATCAAAGATATTCACGAATACAACGAAGACAAAAATTAATTAAGAAAACAAAATATTACTCCGACGGAACCATTAAAAACATAAAAGAACACAAATCCGATGAAACAATAAAATAATAATATATTCAAACGTTAAAAAAAGATTTTCAATATTTAAAGTCTTT
>NZ_JAHRHX020000074.1:0-2637 GCF_020312115.2 Candidatus Phytoplasma sp. AldY-WA1 | reverse complement strand
AATACCAGCTACAACAGCGGTAACATTTAAACTTTCTAAAACAATCAAAAATATTGTTAAAAACATTGATTTAAAAGAAACAATTTAACAAAAAAGAAACTTTTCAAAGTTTCTTTTTTTTATTATTTTCAAAAACAATAATTTTTATTTTCGAAAATAAAAAAACAACACCATGACGCAACCCCAACAAGACAAATACATTAAGGTCTTTAAAAAAATATATATATTATTTTTAAAAAAAAAAAAAAACAAGAAAGGAACGAAATAAAATGACATACACTCAAATTATTGAAACTATAATAGCTTCATTTTTAGGTAGTTTAATTATCTTCTCTGCTGGTCTGGTAATAGGTTATAAACACCGACAACACGACAAAAAAGAAGGTAAAAATCAACTAGAATAACCACACACAACAACTAGCAAAGCCATTAAACCAAAAACAAAAAGGAGTAAAAAACCAATCATGACCAAAAAACAAACACAACAAAAAATACTTTCTCTTGAAAAACAATTAAAATTATTATATAATTTAATTAATATATAATTTAATTAATATTAAAAATAAAGGAGTTGTTTTAAATATGGAAAATAATTTAGATATAAAAAAAGATATTGAAAAAACTCAAATTAATGTTTTTGATTTTGCTAATTATTTAATTGAAAAAGCACATCAAGAAAATCAAGAAATAAATAATACCAGATTACAAAAGTTATTATATTATGCACAAGCTTATTATTTAGTGAATAATAATAAACAACCTTTATTTGAAGAACCTATTGAAGCTTGGGATTATGGCCCTGTTATACCAGATTTATACTTTGAATTTAGAAAATTTGTTTTTAATAAAATAGTTAAATCATCAAAAGCAACTAATAATCAACTTTCAATAAAACAAAAAGAAGCATTAGATTTTGTATTGTATAAATATAAAAATAAAAGTGCCAATCAATTAAGCAAACAAACACACAAAGAAGATCCATGGCAAGATAGATTTGAAAATTTTGATTTTATGTTAAATAGAATTACTAATGATGATTTATATAATTATTTTTATAAAAAAATGAAGAAAATAATATAAAAGATAAGTTTTTTAATTTTATAATTGTTTATCTTAAAGAATTATATGAAAAAAAATTTTTATTTTAAATATACTTTTGATGATGCAAAGTATAAAATCTTAAAAGATTTTAAAAATTTAACAAAAGATGAAGAAAATCAAATTATAATAAAATTAAATGAATATTCAAAATTTCTTTTTTCAGATTTGAAAGACGGTAAAAAATTTAGAAAATTAGGGAAAAATGAATTATTAGAAAACAAAAACAAAAAAATTTTATTAAGAGCTTCGAGTTGTGGGTTAGATAATTATGAAAAATTAATTTATCAACTTTATATAAAAAAAATGCGTTTAATCGGAATTATTATTAATAATAAGTTTATTATTATTTCAATTTTTAAAAAATAATTACAAAAACAAACAAAAACAACAAATGCCAAGACATAAAAAAACCAATTTCAAACATAAATAATAACAAATAATTTATATTTGTGTTATTATTGTTATAGACTAGTTAATCCCATAATAACGTTGTTTTGTTGGGGATTGGATTGGTTGATTAGTGAATATGTTTTGTAAATAGTTATAAATTCTTTCTGAATGTTAAAAAATGTTAAATATAAAAAAAAGATCTAAGCTTAGAGGCTATCTAGGTTTTTATTTTTTGTAATAATTATTACAATCAACGATGTTTTTTTATGTTTATTTTTCTTTAATATTTTTTTAGCTCATGCAAAACATTTAGTACAAACTAAAAACCCTTGTAAAAGAACAAATTCAAGCTTGGATTTACGGTCCTGTTTTCCTAAATTATGTACACAACTAAAAGAATTTACTTATAAACCATTAAATCCTAATTCTTTATCAATGGGAGATGTAACTAAAATAAATGCCACTCAAAAACAAATTCTTAATGATATTATTTTATTATATGGTGATAAAGAAGCCAGTTTTTATCTCAACAAACTCACGAAGAAGACCCATGGAAAAATATATATTATATAAATTCTGATTGGTCTAAAAACATTATTAAAAATAAAGATATTTTAGAATATTTTCTAAAAATACTGACCACATTTGTTAATATGAATCAAACAATTAATGAACTTTTTTGTTATCGATTCGATCAAGATTTAACAAATATTGCAAGTTTTACAAACAATAAAAACATTTAAACAAGTTTTAGAAAAAGTTATTATTCCATTAAATAAATATATTAAGTATACATGGCAACAAATGATGAATTGTAAAGGGCCTAGATATCATTCAGTTTCAAAAGACAATCTTTCTAAAAAAAGGTTTAAATATGTTGTTAACCTTTCTGAAGATGAGCCTATTTATCAAATAGCTCTTCATTTGAAAGAACGTGTTTATGGTATAACTGTTGGTAAATATTTTGTTATTATTGCCTATTATCCAGGTCATAAAGGAAATAAAAAACAAAAATAAATTATTTAAACAATATTACTATTAAGATAAGCTTACAAGCTTATCTTTTTTTTATTATATTTTCTAAAATTACCTTATCATTCTTCAAATTTAATTTGGGTATAATAATACTTGATTGTCTCAATTCGT
>NZ_JAHRHX020000073.1:0-2639 GCF_020312115.2 Candidatus Phytoplasma sp. AldY-WA1 | reverse complement strand
GATTTGATCAATTTAATTATTTCTATTGGAGTTATATCAATTTGCCTTTTTACTTTTTTAAAATCCAAAAATCAAATGAAAGAGATTGAACAAAATATAAACAACTTTCAAAAACATACTGATAAATTAGAAAAATCTGTTGATGATTTAAGAAATCAATCTTTAGATTTTATTTTAGAAGAAGAAGTTTATAAAAAACTAGAAGAAGAAGTTTATACAAAACTATTAGATAAAGTAAAAAAAGAATTTAATGTAACAAAAGAATTGAATCAAGAACAAGAAAAAATATTAAGAGATAGCAATCAAAAGATAGCTCAAGAAAATGATGATAAAAAAGGAAATAATAATTATTCAGATTTAAAAGATGAACATTTTTCAGTACAATCACCAGAAAATTGTTTGTCTTTTAAACAATTAGTTGGTTTAGATGATGCTAAAAATGCAGCAAGTAGTTTTATTACATATGTAAAAAACCGTGATTTATTTGAAAATAAAGGAAAAATAAAATCTCCTACAGGGTTGTTAATGTATGGTGTTGGGGGAACTGGTAAAACTGCATTTGCTAATTCATTAGCTCGAGAAACCGATTTACCTTTTATTGAAGTTTCCTCTTCTATTTTTTCTCAAACTTATTATGGTATCGCTCCGAAAATGGTAAAAGATTTATTTAAATTAGCTAGAAGAGCAGCTCAGAAGAGTGGTAAAGGCGCGATTATTTTTTTAGATGAATGTGAAAATCTTTTTTCTGATATCGCTACTTTATCATCAGGATCTGAAAACGCCAATGTTGTTAATGAATTTAAAATTCAATTAGAACCATCAGATAATTTACTTAAAGAAGTTTATAACAGCAGCGAAGAAGCTAATCAAAAACCAGTTTTTGTTGTTGGAGCAACTAATCATTTAGAAGGCTTTGAGAAAGCGATTCTTTCTCGTTTTAGTATTCAGCTTGAAATAAAACCAGGCCGTTTTGATGAACGTCGTAGACAATTATTTTTTATTTTATTTGACAAAAGTTCATTATGTGCTCCGATAACTGCAGAAGCAACAGAATATTTATTAGATACTATTAATTTAGCTTTAGATTTTTTACCACCTGAAAATGATGCTAAGGGTAATGCGATACCAGCAGAAAAGCATCATAAAAAATCTTATCGTATTTTAAAAAATATGATTAACGATGCCAACCAACAATCAGTTACAAGAGTTTTGAATCATTTAAAAAACCATCCAGATATCCGAAAAAAAGAATCTGAACTTGAAAAATTAAAAGAACAAAAAAATCAAGATAAAGCAAACATTGTTGAAAAAGAATTAAATGATTTAAAAAAAGAAGTTAAAAAAGAATATGAAGATAATTATTATAAAAAATATTACAAAAATGATTATTACATAGTAGATGAAACAGAATCAAAAATAAAAAAAGAAAATTACGACAAATTTGTAAAAAATAATGAAGGCAAACAGAAAACTCCATCAGAAATTTTACAAAATTGTCATGGAAGTAAATCTATAGATATAGATGATTTAAAAAACACTTATAAATCCATGATTGATAACGAAGACACAGATGAGAATGGAATACCAATTACTTTAAAACTTGCAGAAGAAATTAAACAAATAATTCAAATTTTAAAAGAAGAATCCGATTATGTTATTGATTCACAAAATAATAAAATTAAATTAACAAAAAAAGGATTTAATAAAATAATAAGTCAAGAAAATCAAAATTATCTTTTAATTCGAAAATATAGAAAGATTTCAAAACAATTACAAGAAGCTGAAGAAAATTATAAAATAAATAAAAATAACACAAATGGAAACATTTTAGAAAAAACAAAAATGCATCTTCAAAATTACTTGGATAGCATTCATTGTGCCTCTGAAAACGCTTTAATAGTTTATCTAGAAAAACAACAAATTAATCTTTTTATGGAACAACAATTTAAAGATTCTTTTATTAAAGAAGTTTTAAATACTGAAGCTACAGAATTAACTTCAAAAGGAATAACAGCAGTTAATAAGTTTTTTAAAATAGAAAATATTTTGGATCCTAAGCATATGGTTCTTTTACAAAAAATTATTAATTCTGCTAAATATAAAATAATTGAAAATAAAACCAATGAACTAAAAAATAAAAATAAAACAATTGAAAATCAAACCAATGAACCAAATAAAAACACACAACAATCATATCAACCATTATCAGCAAATAACACATCAAATAGGGTTTATAATTAATAATCAGAAGATGACGAAGAACCAACGTATGATTTCAAACCAGCTGATTCTAAGAAATTTTTATCATTTGATAAACTAATCGGATTCAAAGAAGAATTAACAGCGTGCGACGAATTCTTAGACTACTTAAAAAACAAGTCAAATTATCAAGGAATCGGTGATGTCGAAACGCAGTGTTATAAAAAATTGTAAATGTTTTTTTAACACTGCATATTTTCAAAATCTCGTTTCACTAAAAACAAAAAAAAGACTAGTTGTTTTTAACTAGTCTTTTCGGTTTTAAAAATGAATTTATTTACACTTTTTTGAAATAGTGCACATTCCAAATGGTTTTTTTATTCTCGAAACAAAAAAATAAAACGTATAAACAATTTTTTAACAACAAAATACTATTTTAT
>NZ_JAHRHX020000031.1:0-7234 GCF_020312115.2 Candidatus Phytoplasma sp. AldY-WA1 | reverse complement strand
CTCAGTTAAACTTAGTTAATATTTTAAATTAATTGTTGTTGATGGAATGAGGAGCAGTTCGCATTTTATCTCAATCACTGGTCTCGGAAACGAAAAAGCTAACGAAATAATCACCGAACGAAAAAAAACCATTTGACTCATTTGATGACTTCATTACTAGAACCAAATTAAGCAAATCAATTATTAAAATATTATCGTAATTAGTTTTGTCACTTATTATTAATATAGTGACAAACTTTTTTTATTTAAATAGCTAAATAATTAAAAACTAATTAATATTTAAAACTTTTTTAAAAAAATTATTATAATTAAAATAGTTTTAAAAAAATAACAATTCTATTTTATATACGAATTTCTATATTCTATTGGCGTTTGAAAATTAAATTTTTCAAAAATCCATTTTTCATTACAAAATTTAACAAATTCGTAAATTTTCATTTTAATTTGTTTATGATTATCAAAATATAAATCATTATATTTAATTTTTAACCAATTTTTCAAATTACCAAAAAAACTTTCAATAACATCATTATTATTTGGTGTTGATTTTCTTGACATACTAACAATAAAATTTTTATTTTTTAAATAATTTTGTAATTTTTGACTTTGATAAACGATACCTTGATCCGAATGCATAATACAAGAATCTTTAATATTTGGTATTTGTTGAAAAGTCTTTTTTACTAATTTTAATTAGGATTGACACTTGTTTTGAATGCTACAATTTGATTATTAAACCCGTCAATTACACACGAAAACCATAAATTACCATTTTGATTTAATATACAAGTTAGATCGGTATACAATTTTTTTAAAGGTTGATTTGCTTTAAAATCATTTTTAATCAAATTAGGTTTTTTTGTGAGAATTTTTCATAAAATTTATTTTTAGAATTGGGAACACGCCATTTTGCCAACCAATCATTTTCTTTCATAATTTTTAAAATTATTTTTTTATTTATAATTTCATTAAAAACTTTTCTATATAAAAAAGTAATTTTTCGATAACCAAAAGCAAAATTATATTCTTTACACAAAGATCCAACTCTTTTAGTTATTAATTCTTTTTTTTGATTTCTTTTTTTTCTTTTAGGTTCGTTTTTTAACCAAGAATAATAAGTATTACGTTTTATTTTTAAAAATTCTAAAATTTTCGTTATACTTAAAAAACAACAATATTTTTTAATAATAGGTTTAATTATTGTTTGTAAATCTTTTCTTTCTAATTGAATTATATTTTGTAACATTTCAATTACTTTGGTTTTTTGATCCATTTAAACTTAATACTTTCATTAAATATTATACATTCATTTTAACTCAAAAACCCAGCATTTACCACATTAAAAAAACATTAAATTAAATTTTTTTAAATAAAATGAAATTTTCTTTCCATTTTTTTAACTAATTTAGGCCATTATATATATGTAAGACATTTTTTTAATTTTATTTTTTTAAAACAATAAAAATTAATTAAAAAAATCAACAACTTTTATTATTTTAAAAAAAATAAAAATTCAAACAAAAAAGTTGAATTTAATGAATAAAAAATAACTTAGTTTAATATAATTTGAATTAAAAAGTTATTAATGTTTTAGGGTGCAGTTCGAATTGGTTTTAATTAAAAATAATTATGATAAAATAAAAAATATTATGTAATCTTAATAATTAATTTTCAAAAAGGAGAATTTTATTATGTTTTCAACTATTCAAATCATTATTTTAGTAGTTTTAACTCTTTTATTATTTATTTTGGGACCTTATTTGATTATTCTTCGAGAAAAAAAATTAAATCAAAATCGAATTAAAAAAATCAGTCCTAAAGTAAAAATTATTTCTCATTTGTTTATTGGTATTATTGTTATATCATTTAATGCATTTTTAATGCATGTTAATAATAAATTAGAAGTTAAAAAAGAAAGTAAACCTGTTCCTACTCCTCAAATAGAAATAAAAACTGAATATTATTATAAAAAAGGAGAAACATATGGTACTAAATATAAATTAACTGAACAAGATAAACCTTATTTCAACGAACAAGGAAAATGGATGTTGAATAATGTTGAAGAAATAGAAGAACCATTAATTGACAAAACATATAAATTTTTCGGTTTCAATGGTTTCGATCAGTGTCAATACAAAGATAAAATTCCTAAAGATTTAGCTCCTTTTATTAGAGAACCTTTTAATAATTGGTATTATACAAATAAATGCCTCCTTATAAAGGTTATGGGGGTAGTGAATTAAATTATTTTATGTCTTCAGAGTTTGATATAGATACTTTGAGTAATAACTATAGAGGACCTGTATTTTCTGTATTTAATAATAGTTTTGTCGAAGAGGACAAAACTTATCAAAATGAACTACACAGGCCCTAAATATTTATTAGAAGAAGACAAAGATTTTTATGTTAATGAAGTTAAATGTCCTTTATAACAAAACAAAAGATGGGAAGAAGGAAGAACAGCTACTTATTACCTTCACTTTAATCCAAAAAAACAATATATTACTTTATATACAGAGAAAATGAATATAAAAGAAAAAAATAAAAAAATAATTTACCACAAAAAGAGAGATAAAAAAAATGAATAAAAATTTGACCGAATCAGATATTGCTTCTAGTATTGATTTTATGTTAGTTAAAGAGGGTTGGTTTATAGAAGGTGAAAAAAAAAATATTTTTTGTGAATACAGTATTGGTAGAAAAAGAGCCGATCGAGTATTATTTTTAGATAACAAACCTTTTTTAGTTTTAGAAATAAAAAAAAAATCTACTAATTATAACTTAAAAAGTGGTTTAGAACAAGCTATTGATTATGCTAAAAATATTGGTGCTCCTGTCGCTTGCGTTACTAACGGAAATATTATCAAAACTTATCATTTAATTGATGAAAAACCGTTATTTTATAACGATTCGGAAATAGATTTTTTTATACCACATAATTTAGCTAATGTTTTTCAAAAAAAACACAAATTCAATAATATATCTAAAGAAGTAAAAATATCAAGAGAAAATTTAATAAGTATTTTTAAAAAAATTAATAATTTATTACAAGAAGTTGGAATCAGCGCTGGCATCCAAAGAATTAATGAATTTTGTAATATTTTGTTTTTAAAACTTTTTAGTGAACAAAATATAAAAAAAATTAATAAATTATATTTATGGGAAAATTTTAAAAAAATAGAAGATAATAGTTTATTAGAATTTTTTTCAAAAAATATTATCCCTGAATTTCAAAAAAAATATAGTTCTGATGTATTTATTCAAACGGAAATTAAAAATTCATCTGTTTTAAGAAAAATAATTCAATTACTGGATCCTTTAAAATTAATTGATTTAGAAACAGATATTAAAGGTGATGCTTTTGAATATTTTATTAGTGCTTATTCAGGTGGTCATGGTCAAAAAACTGATTTAGGAGAATATTTTACACCACGTCATATCGTGAAAAACATAGTAAAAATTGTAGATCCTAAAATAGGTGAAACTATTTTAGATCCTTTTTGTGGTACTGGTGGTTTTTTAATTGAAGTTTTTAAACATATTAGTAAAAGAATTGACAAAAAAACTTTATTAAAGAAACTCCAAAAAGAAACTATTTTTGGAAAAGAAATTACAAGTACATCTCGATTAGCTAAAATGAATATGATTTTAGCTGGAGATGGACATAACAATATTAGTCAATGTGATAGTTTAAAGGCAACTAAAGAACCAAAATATGATTTAATAATAACTAATATTCCTTTTGGGAATCAAAAAGAACAATTATATATCGAAACTTGCCTTAATTTTTTAAAGAAAGGTGGTAGAATGGCAATCATTATTCCAGATGGAATATTATCAAACCAAAAAAATTTATTTTTAAGAAAAAAACTTTATAATAATTTTGATATAAAAATTATTTCTATGCCCAAGGGAGTTTTTGAACCATATACCGGTGTTAAAACTAGTATTTTAATAGCCAATTCGAAAAAAGAAAATACAACAAATTCGTTTATTAAAATATATAAAATTGAAAACGATGGGTTTAGTTTAGATAAAAAAAGAAGAAAATTATTAGCTATCGAAAACGATTGGGATCGATATCATTTGGAAATGTTAAAAATGTATACTACTACACCTACGGAAAATAATAATTATTCATTTTTAAATCAAAAAGAAATATCTGTTACCTTAAATAATGATTATCCAAAAATTAAATTAAGTGATGTAGTGGATATTCAAAAAGGCAATAACCCACCTAAAGATGAAAAAGCTTATATAGGAGGAGAAATTCCCTTTTTTAAAGTTTCTGATATTGCTAAATTTCATATAAAATTGAATTTATCGGAAAGCGTTCATAAAATCAATCCTGCTTATAAAACAACTTTAAAATTATTTAAAAAAAATTCTTTATTAATACCTACTTCAGGAGAATCTTGTAAATTAAACCATCGCGCTTTAATAAGTAAAGATTCTTATGTAGCATCTACGATTACAGTTTTAACTTGTGATGAAAATAAAATTTTACCTCTTTTCTTGTTTTATTGTTTGTTATTTGTCGATATGGGTAATTTTGTAAAAAATGATTTTTATCCTAGTGTAGATTCTCAAAAGTTTAAAAACATAATAATTCCTTTGCCAACAATCAAAGAACAAGAAAAAATAATTAAAATTTTAATTCCATATCACAAAATTATTGAAAAATCTAAACAAACTTATGCCAATTGGCGCCCTAATTTTGTAATAAAAAAAGAATGGCAATCTTTGCGTTTAAAAGAAATATCTTCAATTATTCAAGGTTTATCACTTCCTTTTGAAATGGATAATACTAAAACAATAGATAAAAAAAATAAAGTTGAATATATTAAATCAGGTCAAATTAGAGGTTTAGACAAATTCAACCTTAAAAAAAGATATTATTCAAATGAAAATTTAAAAATACCTCATGATAAATTATTACAAAATGAAGATTTGATTTTAAACAAACAAGGAAGAGGAACAGCTGGACGTATTTGTTTTTTTAAAAGTTCTCTTTTTAATAATTCAACAACCATTAACACTTGTGGTTATATTATTCGTGCCAAAAAAGAAATAATCAACCCTCGATATTTATTATATTTTATGTCTGGAATTATAGGTTTTAATGAATTACATAATATGGCCATTGGTACTACTGGGCAAATTCAAATTCCTATAACAACAATTGAGAATTTAATAATAAAAATTCCTAGTTTAGAAGAACAAGAAGAAATTATTAAATCATTGGATTTTGAATATAAATTCATTCAAAATCAAAAAGAAATAATTCCTTTTTTCAACCAAAAAATAAAAGAATATTGTGAATCAATAGGATTATTTTAATAAAAACTTAAAAACAAAAAGAAAATAAATAAAAATTAAAAAAAGAGAAAATAATATGATAAAAAAAATCAATATAATAAATTCAATCAAACAACCAATTAGTAAATTATAAAAAAATAATTTACCACAAAAAGAGAGATGAAAAAAACAACTTTTAATCAAAAAATCTTTTATAATATAAAAAAAAGTTTTTTGATTTAAAAGAGAATAGAGGATTTTTGCGGCTTCACCCCTTAAAAAAATTAAATATTATGATTTTGAAACTAAATTAAAAGTTATTTTAGATAGACAAAAAGGTATATCTATTAAAACAATTCAAAAAAAATTTCAAATTGTCGCAGTACAACAAATTTATCGTTGGATTAGATGGTTTAAAAATAAAGAATTTCACCGTTTACAACAAAAAAGAGGTCATAGTTATAAACATAAGACAAGTATTAATTTAAATTCTCATAATAACGAAATCAAAAAAATTAAACAACAAATAAAAACTATTTTTCAATTAAAAAATCAAAATTTTAAAAAAGCTTGTTTAAGTATTATTGACCAATATAAAAATAAATTCTCTTTAAATCAAATTATTAAATGGCTAGGAATTTCCAAAAACTCTTATTATCTTTGGCTGAAACAAAAAGAACAACCACCTTTTTTAACTAATTTAGACATTAAAATTCAAGAAATTTGTTATCAAAATCAATATTATAATAATATGGGAGAAGGTTTTTTTGTTTAGGGTTATCGTCGTGTTTATCAAGAACTCTTAATTCAAAATATTAAAGTCAACCCTAAAACAGTTTATTTGAAAATGAAAAAATTTGATTTATTATGTCAAACTCGAAAAAATCCTTATCTTAAACGTCATAGTAATAAATATTTATAGAATTGTATAATAGAGAAATTTTAAGTTATTGCCTTTCTCACAAAAGAGGCACTCATTTAGTTTTAACACCTTTAAAGCAATTACCAAATTTAAAAAAACCTGCTCTTTTTCATTCGGACCAAGGTACCGAATATACTTCAAAAATAATTCAAAATACTTTAAAAGAAAAAAAATTGATTCCTAGTTTCTCCGAAAAAGGAAGTCCAGCACAAAACGGTTGTATCGAAGATTTTTTTGCTAATTTTAAAAGTGAAACAATTTATTTAGAAAAAAACAAAAAATTAACCAAAAAACATTTAATACAAATTGTTAATACTTTTATGAAAAATTATAATTCTCAAAGAAGAATGAAATATTTAAAATATCTTTCTCCTTATCAATTTAAATATCAAAAAGAAAACCAACAAACCACTCTCAGATAATGAGGGTTTTACTTGTTGGTTTTCTTTTTGAATATCTCATTAACAAAAAATGTTTGACTAAAAAAAAAAAAAAATAATATAATTTTAATAAAAAATTTAGACACAATAAAATAGAGTTTGAACTTAACTATAAATTTACTATATGAGTAGCCAAATAGATACCTTTAAAGCTGTTATTTTTGATGATATTTTTAAATTAGCCCTAACATTGGCCATTTTTTAATTATTTTTTTATTTATCTAATTTTTTATTAAAAAAAAATATATAAAAATTATTAATAAATATTTTTAAAAGTCTTGTGTCTTGTTTTTTTTAAATTTTTTTAAAAAACAATTGACAAAATACAATTTTTTTATTATAATAAACAAGATTACAAGATACAAGATTTTTAAAATATATCATATATATATGTTTTTATACGTTTTCTTTTTTCTTTTTTTCTTTTTCTTTGTTTAGTAAATTTTTTTAAAAAAATATTTTTTTTAATTGACATATTTTATTTTTTTATGTTATATTATTTGTAATTAATAAATAGTTTACTTTTTTTAATTTTTTAACTTTTTGAACGGTTCTATTTTAATGGAACACACCC
>NZ_JAHRHX020000030.1:0-7264 GCF_020312115.2 Candidatus Phytoplasma sp. AldY-WA1 | reverse complement strand
TCTTTTTTTATTCAAATAAAAAAAACAATAAAATTGTTCTTAATTTAACAATTTAACAAAATGGTATAGTCGATTATTTTATCTTTTTACTAAAAACAAAAAAAGACTAGTTTGTGTAACTAGTCTTTTCAATATTAAAAATGAATTTATTTACAAAAATTTATAACAGTGCGATTTCTTCGTTCTGAATTTTGACTATTTAGTCCATTTGTTATAAATTCGTCTAAAACAAAATACGCCTTTTATTTTAAATCTTCGACGTCAATAAATCTTGGTGCATGTAAAGAACTTTTATTAATAATTTTTATAACAGTATTTTTTTTCATTAATAACTGATATAAATCATATTTATTTTTTTCTCTTGGATCGTTAAAACAATTATCAAGTTTTGTTTGTATTTCTTGATCTGATTTTTGTTGTTTTTTGTAATTTAAATGTTTTGTGTTTTTTAAATGTTTCATATTTTTCCTTTTTTGGTTGGTAAAAAAAGTCTAAATAGTTTATTAATTGAAATTTAATTGTTGTTGATATAATAGGTATCAGTGTGATTACAAATAGATTTTTTATATTTAAAGATGTTATTTTCGATAATATCTTTAAATTATACGAAAATTTAGCTATTTTTTTAATAAAAAAATTAATTAATAAATATTTTTAAAATCTTGTATCTTTTTTTGTTTAAAATTTTTTCCAAAAACACTTGACAAAATATATTTTTTTTATATAATAAAAAATAAGATTATAAAATATAAGATTTATAAAATATAAGATTTATAAAATATAAGATTTATAAAATATTGTATATGTTTTCTTTTTCTTGGTTTTTTCTTTTTTTTCTTTGTTTAGTTCAATTTTTTTAAAAAAAATTTTTAAATTTTTAATTGATATATTATTTTTTTATTTTATAGTACTATTAATTAATGAATAGTTTACTTTTTGAACGGTTCTATTTTAATGTAACACTGCGCATACTCAATAAGAAAATAAAATTGTATTTTAATTATTTTTTTTAAATATTTAGTTTTTATTAAATAATTTAGGAGGTTTTATGTTTTTTAAAGTTTTTAAAAATTTTAAAATTAAAGCTTTATTTGTGATTTTCTTGATTTTTTCTTTTTTAAATATTTATTTGATTCCAGTTTATGCCCATATTTTTTCTGATGGTGATGGATCTAATGGTCAGTCATTTTTTAATCCTCTTGATTACGAAATAGATTCTTCTAAAAAACATGAATTAAAAAAATGGAAACATGAAGGTGGTTCAGTTTTTTCTATTAATTCTCGCTTATTTTATGATATTCCAGGGATAAAAATGGTTCCTTGCAAATCTTATCAAGAATGGAGCAATGGCAAACAATTAACAAAAGATGTTCTTGGATTTATACCTGGAGCAAGACATGTTTTCAATTTTGCTTATGATGTTGCCGAAGTGGCAGGTTTTACCGATAGATTGATTGATGCAAATGATGATAAAATCGCAATGTTAAATGACATTGTTTATTATGAATTAAAAAGTGACCCCGGAAAAGGTTTTTTCTTTTTTGATTCAAATGAATTAGAAAAAATCAAGCAAATAGATGTTGCTTTTTGTGATTGTGATAAACATGTTTTTGTCATAAATGAAATTTTAGAAAGTTTTATTAAAAATAAAGATTTAGATAAAACTTATACGGATCCTGAAAAAGATATAGAATTATCTTGTCAACGTTTTTCAGATCAACAAGTTAAAAAAATAGTTTTAAAAATTAATCAAAAAGTTAGAGATAAAATTCATAAAAATGCTTTAAAAAAAGTAGCTAAACAAGCAGCTAAAAAAACAGTAGGTCGTTTTTTAGGAAAAATTTTTGTACCAGGTTTGATAACAGTTTATGAAAAAGCAGAACAAATTCAAGAATCTGATAATAACCTTAAACAAAGAATTACTTTTGATATCACTAATAATAGTTCTGAAAAAACAATTGGTTTTTCTTTTAATTTTCCTTCAGAAAACGAAATAGAAATTTACGAATTAAAAGAAAAATATAATCATGAAAAAACTTTTAGATTAGTGAAAAGAAGTAATATTTCTGATTCGGACCATATGTTAGTTAATGTTTTAAAAGCAAAAACTATAGATTCATCTACTCAGACGCTAAATATTTGTGGTGGCCGTTTAAAAAGAGGTTTTAATTTATGAAATTATTTGATTTTTTCATAAATCCTTCTAAAAGGGTTAGATATTTATTAAATACTTCATATAAAAGAAAAAATGATAATCCTTCTTATATTTTAAATAAAAGAATTAGAAAGTTAAAACTAAAAGAAAATCATCAATTAGT
This sequence comes from Candidatus Phytoplasma sp. AldY-WA1, assembly GCF_020312115.2. Classification (NCBI taxonomy): domain Bacteria; kingdom Bacillati; phylum Mycoplasmatota; class Mollicutes; order Acholeplasmatales; family Acholeplasmataceae; genus Candidatus Phytoplasma; species Candidatus Phytoplasma sp. AldY-WA1. Next base: position 4,946 of record NZ_JAHRHX020000030.1, on the reverse strand, counting down.
TACAAATGAAAAAATAACTTCTTATTTAAGTGTATTTAGCAAGTTGTTTTTATTGATAGTATTAACCATATTCATAGGTTTTATAACTTATTTTCATTTTCGATCTGATAATTCACATAATGCAGAAATAACCATTAAAAATTTATCTATTCCCTTAATAGAGACTATAACTAGTAATTATATTAATTTTTTGTTAGTCGCTCCTATGGTTATTTTTATTATTGGAAGTCTTTTATGGATACTAGGATTTTATTTATATAACTCTTTCTTAAAATTTGCTACTATTTTCTTAAGTGTAGCTATAGGATTTTGGATAGGTATGCTATACGCTTTTGTAGGTATTTTTTCAAAACATTACCCTCCTTTTAATTTTTTATTTTTTATTCCTTTTTTAGGGACTATTTTTGTTATCAGTTTAATGTCTTGTTTATATTATTTAAAAAAAATCAACATTAGCGAAAAAAAACGTAATTTTATCAGCGCTTTATTTTTTATTTTATATTTTATTCATATAGGATTTACTTTGAGTAAGTTCGGATTTGATAATTGGTTTTTAAATTTTATTATGTTTTTTTTAGCTATCTTAGATTTAGTATTAGGCGCTTGGATGTGGGTAATTAATTTGGAAAATATTGATATATTTATTGAACAAAAAATACCTCAAAAATATGAATGGCTTCTAATTAGTATTTTATTAATAGCTTCGTTGCATATATTTATAGCTATTTTTAATATAATAACAATTATTTTTAGAACGATGGATGATGAAAAATGAAATTAACAAAAAATAATTAACCTAGGGAATTTACTTAATGAATTTTAATTCGGTATTATAATATATTCATAATTATGTATTTTATTTAATTTATAGTGATATGCTTGATATCAAAAGATATTTGCTGATATAAAAAACAATTTCAACTGAAAAATGATTGTATAAAAATTTATAATTAAATTATAAAAAGAAAGTAGGCGATAGTAATCTTTTAAATTGATAAATTTCAATTCTAGTTTTTTAATTTTTTAAAAAGAAGTATTAATTTTATTAAATTACTTGATCAAATAAAAAATAATTTTTAGGAGATTTTATAACTTTTAAAGTTTTTAAAACTATTAAAATCAAAATTTTATTTGTGATTTTCTTAATTTTTTTTAAAAAATATTTCTTTTTTTATGTTGATTGATTTAACTGAAGTGAAAAATGAGAATATAAACTAGAATAATAAATACACTTTTAAATTCTAATACTGGTTAAAGATTTAGTAGTATTATTTATAAAATTAATATAAATAAAATTTTAGAATATATTTAATTAATTAAGAAAAATAGGATAATAAAATGAAATTTTAGTAAAAGATTTAAAATATTTTAAAATAAATAAAATTTTTACTATTATATTTATTTATTTTATATTTTTGTTTATAAGTCAAGAAACTAATTCACTTGAAGTTGCTGCTGAAAATAGTAAATTAAAAAATGAAAATAAAACACAAATTGAATTAATTACTGATAAAAATATATTAATTAATGAATATGAATATTCAATTGTTGTAAAAGATAAATTAATTGATGAAATAAAAAAAGAAAATGAAAGATTAGTTAATGAAAAAAATAATTATATTAATTTTTTTCATTGATTTCGTTTTCGCTTTAATTGATGGTGAAGTTGGGTTTCGTAGTGTTTCAAAAGATTGTAATTGTAATATGATTACTTTAAATAGATTTAATTACATTTCTTTCTATACAAAACATGACAGTTATTAAGAATAACAATTACTTAAGTATTAAATACAAAGGTCCAAAACATTTCTTAACCGAAGAAAAAGACTACTACTTCGTTTTTTTATGTCCACGTTGATGATTCCGATTTCTAATTAACCAATTTCCACTTCCGCTTCAACCCCTGTTCGCAAAACCTTGTCGTTTTATCAAGATAAATATAATAATGATAAAAAACAAAGAAATAGAAATAAGAAGAACTGTTCATAAATAGACATAAAAATATTAAATGATAATATATTAAAATTTAAAAGTAAAAATTAAAGGAGAATTAATTAATGTTTAAATTACAAAATCAATTTAAAATAACAAGTTTTTATTTGTTTACTTTATTAGGATTATTAATTATTTTGCATAATCATCAAGTGATGGCGATGAATAATGGTCATATATCTCAAAATAACGGACATAATAATGATCATACTAATTTTGAATTACAAGCTCGTATTTTACAAAATTTAAATTTTCAACAATCTAGAATAATTCAACAAATTTTTAATGCTAGAAATAATAATGCTTCTGAAGAAGTTATTAGTAATCTTGTAAGTCAAAATGCACAATTAAGTCAAAGAATTTCGGCTCAACAAATTATTGTTCACAATGCTATGCCACGAGAAAACAATCCAAATCAACCAAATAATCATAGAAGACGTTAAATAAAAGTATATTTTATTGAATTGTTATTATCAATATCAAAAGAGATTTAATATAATGTTTAAATTTGAAAAAATTTATTATTTTTTAGAATCATTTTATTTATTAATTTAGGATTATTTTTAATTACTAATAATAATTTCATTATGGCGATGAAAAAAAACAAATTTCAATCAATGAACCTAGTGACTAAGAAGTTAATTCATTTTTTGAATTTTGATTTGACATATTTTTTTATGTTACAGTATTAATAAAAATAGTTTGATTTTTGAATAAATATGTTTTTATTTATTTAAAATATGACTTTTAAAATGGTTCCATTTTAGTAGTGCACACGCCTATACTCATATTTCGTTATTTGATAGTAATCATTATATGAGTGGTAAGGAGATCATATTTAAACGAATTTATGAAAGATAAAATGAGTATTACAAACCCTAAAAGGATTAAAATAACATGAAATTTTCAAAAAAACAAAAAATAATTATTTTTTCATATTATTTTATTTTAATTTTTTATTTTATTTTTAGATTATATTTTATTGCGGAATCCTATCACATAATTAACAAAAGTTATTCTATATTTGGGTTTAATACAGAACAAAAAGAAGTATCTTTTAATTTTTGGAAATTTTTAAAATTTTTTATTCTTGATGATCAAGCATGTAAATTTTTTTTAACTATTTTTGTTCTTATTTTTACTCCTTTGTTTTTTTATTTTTTTAAAGTTAAAGATAAAATTAGTTAATTTTAATATAAATATGATTCATTTTGTTAAATATTCTTTATAAATCTTTAATCCAAAAACTGTTACAACATATTTCTTTTTTATACTTGTGTTCATTGATTCTGTTTTTTAATTATCACATAATTAAAGGGGTTCTTTTTTTAAGAGAGTTTTGGTACACTGTTATTAAATTTTTTGTAAATAAATTCATTTTTAATGCTCAATAATTAAAAAAAACATCATTTAACCAAAAAATCAAACTCTAAATAAAGGCACAGTGTTTCAAAAAAAGTGTAAATAAATTTATTTTTAATACCGAAAAGACTAGTTAAAACAAACTAGTCTTTTTTTTAGTAAAAAGAGTTTTTAAAAATATTCAGAGTTAAAAAAACATTTACATTTTTTTATAACACTACGGAATACAATAACATCGTCGAAGAATTAACAAAAAAACTAAAAAAAGTTTCAGGAGAAAACGTAAAAAAATTAATACTAAAAGAAGATGAACTTCGTGAACTTAACCAAAATAAAGTCATCGAAATCGAAGAAATAAAAAACGAACTAAAACAAAAAAATCCTAGTTACGCTCGTTCCCAAAAATGCTACGAAGAAAAACAAAAACAATATGCCAAATTTTATAAACCAATTGACAACAAATAATCATTAAATTTGACCTAATAACTTTTTATTACATATTTCAAAATATAAAGTTGTATAATAGTAATATATTCATATTTCAATAATTGAAAATGAAATTTATGAATAATAATAATTTTTTTAAGATTTTTTTAACTATCTTAGTTGTAGTTGTGGGAGTTACAATTGCAGGTATAATTATTCAACGTAAAACACTAAAAAATAATCATGATAAACCAACCATAAATACTTTGAAAATGTAGAACCTTCAACAAAAAATAAAATCACAGAAAAACAAAAATTAATAAAAAATTTAGAAGAAGATTTTGTGATTTTAACAAAAGAGTTTGAAATTAAAAAAAATAATAGTAATAAATATTATGATTTAAAAAATTTAGATCAGAACTCAAAACATTTAAATGATGATTTAAATAGACTAAAAAGTGATTTTTAATTACTCAAAATATTTCACGGTCAATATATAACTAAATATCATATAGAAAATATCGTTAAAAAGAATTATTACGAAAATAAATTTAATGAAATTCAAGAAAAGATAACCAAATTTAAACATAAAATAAAACAAATAATTCCGAAAATAAAAACAATCAAACCGCGTTTCGACCAAATTAAAGCTTATCTTTTTTTGGAAACCGATAACAAAAATTTATTACCAAACGTTCTTTCTCAATAAGAAAAAAATAGAAATTGATAAAATTAAGAAAAAATTAAGAACAACTTTTAGGATTTTTAAAAGAAGTTCAAAAAACCATCGATGAATATCAAGAAAAAATCAATAATTATAATTACAAATTCAAGAAATTAAATATAAATTTTCTTCATTAAAACTTCAACAAACCAAGTTAAAACAAAATCACGAAGACAAAGTACAAGAAATCAATCAAATAAAATTACAACTACAAACTCAAAGACAATCAATTTATAACAATCCCGAAATCAGTAAATTACAAAAAGAACAATGCGAAATAATGGATCAAATAACCCAAGTTTAAATTGAAATCGGCGAATTATAAACCACCAAACAAAGTACAAAAGTATGTTATCTAACACCATCAAACTAAAAGAGTCAATACAACGTGATTATCATAATTCTTAAAAAGATTATCAAAATAAAACCATTTATTCCCTCT
>NZ_JAHRHX020000029.1:0-7397 GCF_020312115.2 Candidatus Phytoplasma sp. AldY-WA1 | reverse complement strand
TCTTTAAAATATAAAAAACAACCAAGAACACATAAAAATAACCAAAATAAAGTATTGAAGTAAAAAAATAAAGCTAAAAATAATTTACTCTCTTGTGAAGAGTAATAAATAGAACCAGCACAAAGACCAACATAAAAAAGTACAAAAAAGAAAAAACAAGTAAAAGCATATATTTTTAATTTATTCATTATTTTAAAATCCTTCTAATTTAATAATCAAATTCTCTAAATCCTGTATTTAAATAAGTTTTTTTATATAATCCTAAACCATGTTTTTTTAAAATATCGTCCGCATCTTTACAATTATCTTCATAAATATTCTTAATTTCGTTATCTATATTTTCATTATTTAATTGTTCTTGTATACGAACCGCATTTTTTCGTCCGGATTCGTCATTATCTAAACCAATCAAAACTTTAATATCATATTTTTTGAAAAAATTAATAACAGGTTGACTTAAATAACTTTTAATAGTTATTAAAGATATAGCGTTTTTAATACCATGTTGATGAGCGTTTATGGTATCATAAAAACCCTCATGAATAATAACCTCTTGCTTTTTTTTTATTTCATTTAATGCAAATGAAAAGCCATAAGGAAGATAAAATATATCTCTTGTAAGACTTTTTAAAGCTTTATATTTAGGATTATAAATTGTTATTGTTTTAAAATTATTTTTATAAAAATGTATTGTATTACCATTATGTAAAACTGGTATTACTAAACAATCGCACATAGTATCAAAATAAAAATTATTTGTTTTATTGTATCTAATTAAATCTAATTTCAATAAAGCATCTTTATATTTTGAAAAATATTTTAATAATTTATTATTGTTATTATCACTAAAACCAATTTTAAATTGTTTAATTGTTTCTAAATTCAATCTACGTATTTGAAATAAATAGTTTAACATTGTTCTATTTTTTAATAATTCATTATGATAGAAATTAGTTATTAGATTAAAAATAAACGAATAATCTTTTATAAACCTCTTTTTTTGTTCTATCAATTCATTATTATTTAATTTTTGAAATTGTAAGGAATAAGATATTTTTTTAACTGTTTTTTTATTTGTATCATTTTGTAAATTAATATCATCTTGTGTTTTTTTTAAATTTATATATACATCACTGTTATAAAATTTATTTAATTCTAAACAAGCTTTTTTAAAATCTAATTTAAAATTAAGATGTCTTGCTTTAATATAAATATCGATCGTATCAAAAGCTTTTTCGCAACTCCAACACCAACATTTATTTTCTTCATTAATATTACAACTTATACCGCTTTTACTTTTATGAAAAAAACAATTAAAACGAACTGATTTATCCGAATCAAAAGGAACAATTTTTAAATATTTTAATAAAACTAACATATCTATTTTTTTAATTTTTGAAATAAATTTAATTGTATTTAAACTAAACATTTTTAATTTTCAATATTAAAATCTTTCGTATTCTTTTAATTCTCTTTGTAATTCCAATTTATCTTGTTTTACTTTTTGAAGTTCTTTATTTAAAATTTCTATTTGTTTTCGTTCATTAGAAAATTCATTTGTTTTTTTTACAAAATCCATTTCTTGTTTTTCAATATCAGAATCTTTATTTACTGTTTTATCATCTTTTGAATCTAAAAATATAACGTTTTTAACATTAATTTTTGTAAAAGTTTTTTTTTCATTTGTTCTTTCATCAGTGTAATTATTGATATTTAAATAGCCTTCGACATAAATTTTTGAACCTTTATGTAAAAAACTAATCATATTATCAGCTTGTTTACCCCAAACAGTACATGGAATAAACATAACTTCATCATTCCCATTTTTTTTAAAATTATGAGCTATGTTAAAATCAACTTTACTCATTAATTCTTCTTGATCTTTGACTTTAATTTTTTTTAATTCTAAATCTTTTGTTATTCTTCCTATAAATTCGCATTTATTTAACATTTTTAATACCTCTATTTTTAATAATTATTAATTTCTTTTTTTAAAGAAATTTTTATTTTAGAACGATTCAATCTATTTTTAGATTGATGAATTAATGAAGATTTTTTATTAATCAAATGTAAAAAACGCATTTTTTGTGGTTTTTTTATTTCTTGATTAAGAAATTCATTAATTTTTTTTAATTTATTTTTTTTATTATAATTCTTCATTTTTTTTATTTTTTTTAAAATAAAATTGATATAATTTGTATAAAAAAGCATCCGAAATAACATTATTAATCCAATTTTTATTTAAATAATTGTAATGAAAAGCTTTGTTTTGAAAATAATACTCTATAGAATCATGAGGGATCCAAGAACCGTATTTTTCTAAAACATCATGAATGATTTTTTTTTGAGAATCATTTAATTTTTCAATATTACCATTTTTAAATGGTTTTATATTTTTTTGTTGTCTTTGAAAAAAATATAAACGAGTAAATATAAGACCACAACCCCATTTTTCTAAATTTTCTAAAAATAAAGGTTTTTTATAAATGATTAAATAATGAAAATAAACATAAACAATGATTCTTTGTAATTTTAAAGGTGTTAATTGATATTTTTTACTAAAATTAAGAATAATATAATTTGCAATATCAAAAATATTAATTTTGTTATTTAAATTATTTTTAATTTCATTTAATCCCCATTTCTTGTAAAAAAATAGCAGGTTTCATTTTCATAATGTTTCCATAAACCATTCTTTCTTTTGAAACAGTAATATATAAACGTTCCTTCGCTCTTGTGATTGCAACATAAGCAAGGCGTCTTTCCTCTTTAATATCTATTGTATGTAAAAGTTCATTAATAAATGTTTCTTGTTCGAATCCAACTAAAAAAACTACTTTAAATTCTAATCCTTTTATTTGATGAATCGTAGATAATAAAACTTTATTTTTAAATTTTGTTTTTTGACATTCTTTTAATTTATCATCTAAAAATTTTTTTATTTCAGGTGGTATTTTAGTCTCTATATCAGGTTTTTTATAATAACTTTTTTCAACCTTATTAGTCATATAAGGAATGTTATTAACAAAAAACTTATCTTTTATTGAATCCATTAAATAATTTTTTCTAAATAAAATAACGATATCATCGTATTTATAATTTTCATTTTTGATTAATTCTTTAATTGTACCTGCAATATAACAATTTTCTATAAAAGAATTATCAAAATAATAATCTAAAACTTTATCATTAGAAGAACCTTTAACAAAAGGAATTAATTTATATTTATCTTTATCTTGTGGTTCATAATTATAATTAATTAAATTATTTGCAAGTTCTAAAATTAAAGGACTAGAACGATAATTTGTTTTTAAATAAAAAGTTTCCATATTAAACTCTTGAACTAATAAATCAATATAAATATTTTTAGCTCCTCTAAATCCATATATACTCTGGTTTGAATCACCAAAAATAAATAATTCATTTTGAGTTAAAAGTTTAATTATTGAATATTGATAAAAATCAATATCTTGTACCTCATCAATTAAGATATAATGGTATTTATCTTTATATAAATCACAAATATATTCATCACTTAAAAGTTGAAAAGCGTATTTATTTAAATCGTCAAAATCCATTAAATTATATTCTTGTAAATATTGAGAATATTTATTAAAAAATTTTTTAAATAATTCGTTTTCTTCTAAAACATTTTGATTAATAAGATTTTTTTTTATCTTTGAAATAGTATATTTAATATTACTAAAATCACCACGATAAGGGAATAATTCATTATCTGATTTTAAAATAGTTTTTATAATTGTTTCCGTTTGTGATTCATTCATAATTTTAAATTCACAATTATATTTTTTTTTTAATAAATGAGAATATTTTTTTAAAATGCTAGTACTTAAACCATGAAAAGTCATGATTTTAATATTACTAAAATGTTTTTTTAAATTATAAACATTTTTTTTATTATATGTAAGAACTAAAATATTCTCTGGTAGAACATAGTTATATGACATTAAATATTTAATGCGTTCTATTAAAACAGTTGTTTTACCAGTTCCAGCACCGGCTGCAACATTTAAAAACCCTTTATCATATTCGATTACTTTTTTTTGTTCCGCACTTAATTTCATATACATATACCTTCTATTAATCAATTCATTAATTAAATTTATTATTAAAAAATTTAATTAAAATACAATGCGAATATTATTATTTTTTTTAAAAAAAATAAAAAAAATATTTGTTAATACTTTTTTTATTTTGTAAATACCTTAAATGTCAGTAAAAAGTATTTTTTTTTGAAAGAAATTAAAGATGAGAATAAAAAGAATTGAACTTTTTTTATTAAAATGTTTATTTTAATTTATATTTAGAATAAATATAATTAAATGTTGTATAAAAAAAATATTATTTTATTTAAATTATGAAAAAAAATAAAGACATATTTTTATTAATTATTGAATTTTTAAAACATACATAAAGAAAAAATAATTAAAATATTTATTACAATAATTCTTATAAAAAATAATAAAAAATATTATTTATTCCTTCAAAAAGTGTTTAATTTTATTGAAATATATTAAAATAAAATTTTAATAAGTACCTACATTCTCATTATTTTTTTTAAAAATAAAATTAAAAAAGTGAGAATAAAGAGAATCAAACTCTTTTTATTAGATTTTATTTAATATTTATTGTTAAAAAAAATAGTACTAAAAACGAATTTTTAAAATATATTAAATAAAATCTTAATAAGTAGTCAGACATTCTCATTATTTTTTTAATAAATAATTAATCAATTAAACCACAACTACGTAATTTATCATTAGTAAATCCAGCATTTAATAATGCTTTTAAACTAAAACCAAGATTAAATATAGTAACAGGACTATAACCAAGTTCTTTTAATTGTATAGCTGTATATCCCATTTCTTTATACTGTTTAGCTGTATATTTATTTTTTTGTTTAAATTTCCCATTTGTATTATTAGTATTTTGTGATCCAGTATTTCCATTTGTATTATTAGTATTTCTAGTATTTCTAAAATTTTTAAGTGAATTAATTTCTTTTTTTAAATTTTGAATTTCATTTAATAATTGTTGAAAACGTAGATTTTTATTTTCTTTAGATTGATGATTTTGATTTTTATTAGAATGTCTATTTTCATTTTCATAATCATCATCATCAGATCCACTAAAGAATCTTTTAAAAAACCCTTTTTTAGTTTTTAATCCATGTTTTTTTAATTGTTTATTAAATTTTTTTATTTCATCTTGTTTTTTATCTAATTCTTCTAATTGTTCCCATTTTTTTAAATTCTTTTCATACTCTTTTTGTTCTTCTAATCCTTTTTTTAAATGAGAATCAATATTTTTTTTAAACCACATTTTTTACTCCTCAATTATTTACCTGGAGTTGTTGAATTTGTATTTGTTGTAGTTGCATTTGTTGTAGTTGTATTTATTTTATGTTCTATTTTCGGTTGTTTCTCTACCATAAATGGTACATTTTCCTTATTAGGACGAATATAACCAAACATATAAAGAACGAAAACGAAAACAAAACTTAAACCAACAAGACCTAAAAAACTTCTAAAAGTCATATTTTCTTTCCTTTTCAATTTAAATTTTTTTTAAAATTATTTTGCAGGAGTATATAAAATTTGCAAATAACCCTGTGTAGCAAGATACCAAACAACAGGTATAGATATAGCGATAACCGGAAGCAACCAATAAGTGCAAAAATTACCAAAACCTCTATGTTTTCTAGCCATTTTTAATTTATCCTTTCTATTGTTTTAATTATTATTAATAAATTTAATAATTAATTAAAATAATAAAAAAATAACTTTATTCAATTATCACGTATTCTTTTCAAGGGTGGAATACGTGAAAATCGAATAAAATTAAAAATATTAATTAAAATTTAAAAAATATGTTTTCAAAAATATTTTTATTATTTATACTCATATTATATATTATTTTTTTGTTTTACAACAATAAAAATAAATAAATACAACAAAAAGAACCCTTTTTAAAACAGGCTTTTTTGTGTAATAAATATTTCGTTTTTTTCTTCTTCTTTTTTTTGTTAAGCTTTGCTTTTTTTTGTTTTTGTTTGTTTGTTTTTCCTCTTGCTTTTTTTTTTTTTTTCATTTGTTTAAAAAAGCTTTGCTTTTTTTTGTTAAGAAGTTTTGTTTTTTTTTAATAAATTAATATACTATATTAATTTCTTAATCGTTCTTCAGAAGGAATTATATAATTACTAGAATCACTATAATATTTTAATTCTTCTATTTTATTTAATTCCTTCTTTTTTTCTAAATTATCAATATTAAAATCTTTTTTAAAATTAGAATACATTTTTTTAAATGTTTTACTATTCATATGATTATAATATTTGTTTAAAGAAAAATAAAATTTGCAATAAAAATAAGATAAATTACCTTTATTTTTTTTCATTTTTATAAGATATTTATTTTTGTTTTCTTCAAAATCTAAAGCTCTAGGACTATTGTTTTTAAACACAACTCTTTTATTATTTTCTAATAAAACAATATTTCGTGTTAAATAATAAAAAGGGTGTCCTGGTTTAAAATTTAAAATATTTTGTTTATAAAAACCTGTTAAATAATATTTAGGATGCTGTAAGTCAAAAGGTAGATATTTCAAAGTTTTTGAAACATTTAACTTTTTACAGCTACGCGAAAATTGAAATAAATTACGATTTATTTCATGATTTTTTTTTTGTTCGATCATTTTTTTTATTTCAGCATCACTTAAACCAGCTTCATATTTACTAACGTAATCAGCGATTATGATTGCGATGTCTTTTTTAAGAAAAGATGTTTTTAAAGAACACATTTTAATTTCTTTTTTAATTGTTTGTTTGTTTTGTTTTTTAAATATTTGTAAGTTTTGAGAACGTGGATTTAATTTTTTCAATTGTGGTAGTTGTTTTTTTACAACATCCGCCCATACTTTAAAAATATGAGGAATAATTAAATGTTTATTATTACTTTTATACCATCCATTCTCTGGAGTATATTTTTTTGAATTTTTTTTATAATATTCTTCGTTTTCTAAAAACTCTGAATTAATTTTTAATCCTTTTTTTTGACACATCATTTGATTTGTGGCACCAAATATTTTTAATAAATCAATATTAAACATAATATGGAAGTGCCATACATTTGGAATAGTCCCATCTTTTCTTGGTTTTGTTTGTAGTTGAGAAGCAATAAAATATTTAAATTCTTTTAATTTAATTTTTGTTTCTTCTTTATTGTATGTTTTTTTTAATTCTTTTGTATAAAGATATTTTAATTTTTTTATAAAAATTTTGACTAATTTTTTTGCAGTTGTAAGGTCTTTAACTTTTTTTGAAATAGTCCCGTCTTTATTATGATGTGCTAGTGTTATAGTCAACCAACTAATCTTAT
>NZ_JAHRHX020000072.1:0-2748 GCF_020312115.2 Candidatus Phytoplasma sp. AldY-WA1 | reverse complement strand
ATTATTAAAACGTTTATTTGATGCGCCGCCGTCGTATTTAATTTCACCTATATCCCAATCGTGTTTTACATGTAAAGAAGAATGAGTATCAGAATTATTAATATCATAAATTTCTTTAAGAAAGTAAAGTTTTATTCTAGAAACATTGTTACTATCAAATTCTTGTTTAATTTTGTCTTCTTTTTTTTTACATTCTTCTAAATATTCTTTATTAGATGAGTCATATTTTCTTTGTGTTTCTTTCTGATTTAAAATATTTTCTTCTAATTGCGATTCTAAATTATTTAATTCTTGTTCTTTTAATTGTGATTTTGCATTATTTAATTCTTGTTCTTTAACAGAAATAGTTTTGTTTAACGATGATATTCTTCTTGAATTATTTTCGTTTTTTAATTGTAATTTTAAATTATTTAATTCTCCTTCTTTAAAAGAAATAGTTTTGTTTAACGATGATATTGTTTCTGTAATTTTTGAATTATTTTTTTTTTTTTTTAATTGTGGTTTTAAATTATTTAATTCTTGTTTTTTAACAGAAATAGTTTTTTTTAACGATGATATTGTTTCTATAATTTCTGAATTTTTTTTTTTATTTTCATCAACTATCGACTCTAAACTTATTAAATTTCGGTCAAATTCATCGTCAAATTTGTTTTCAATTCTTTTTTTCCAAGAAGAATGATACAAATCCATTAAATCTTGATATTTTTTATATTCTTTATATTTAACTTCTTGATTAATAATAAGATCCAAAATAAGAAATTCATTATTCTTTTTAAAGACTAGCCAAATAGGATTTGACAAAATTTTAACATCTGAACTTGAAATAAAATCAAAATCATAATTTGTTTTAGACATATCAAAATCACAATTTGTTTTAGATATATTTTTAATTGTTTTAGATATATTTTCAAATAAATAAACAGGATAATTATCTTTATCAGTAATATCTAATTCACATTTTAATTTAATTTTTTTCTTGTCATTTTCTAATTTCTTATATTTTTTCAGATATAATTCTTCTTTTTTAGTTTTAATTTCTATTTGGATATCATATGCCCATTCTTCTAAATCTATTTTAAAAAAAGAAAATTTTCTTTCTTTTTGTAGTTCTAATCTCTTTTTATCCATATCGATTTCATAAAAATCTCGAGCATAAAAATCTCGAGATTGAGATAAATTTTTAAATTCATCAAAAGAATCATTTGTGCCACTTTTGCGATAAGAACATTTAATATCAAATAAATCAGTTAAAGGATTATTATCTGAATCGAAAATACTTGTATTTAAATGGCAAACGAATGATTTGTCTTTTAACGCTTGTTTTTTTTTATCTAACTCTTTCAACAAATCTTTATCTTCAAAAGTTAATTTATAAAAATATTTTCTTTCCTCTTTAGTTTTTTCTATATCATCTAAATTGTAAATATCGAAAGTTAATTTAGCTGGCGAGTGCAATTTAGTATTATTTGATTTAGAATTTATTGTAAAAGAAGGAATTTTTTTACATGATTGTGAAATTTTAACAACTTTAGCTTCATTAGCTTTAACTAAATATAAAGGGGGGAACCAGACAAGAATAATTATAAAAATTAAAAAAAAGAGATTTTGAATTTTTCTTTCTAAAAACATTTTAATAAGCCTCTGTTTTTTTGTATATTATAAATATTTTTGTGAATAAAATAATTTATTATTCAAAATTAATATTATTTAGTTCGAATGTTGTTGTGTGTATTGTCTTGTGTTATTGGTTGTTTAGCTCTAACAGTAATACTTCTTCCAGAACCTCCTCCTGTACCTGCTTTAGAATCATTAAGTTTCATATCTTTTAATTTAGTTCCTTGACCTCCTACTTCTAAAATATGAGATGTGCCATTGTTATCAACTAAAGTATAAGTGATTTGTGTAAATAAAGTTAAATCATGACTTGCATCAGTATAAAAATCTTTGTTTTGATTGGATTCGTTTTTAACTGCGGTAAAAAATTCATCATTTAAACTCATTTCGTTCCAAAAATTAATTAAAATAAGAGTTTCTATTTTGTCATAATTATCTGGAGCTTTTTTATCGTTTTTAGTGATTAATTTTGGAAATTTAAAGTCTGATAAATCTGTTGGATGTGTTATATTTTTAGTTGGATCTCCATAAATATAATATTTTTTTGTATTTGAATCACTACTATCCAATATTTCCTTAGGACTAAGAATTTTAGAAGTTTGTTTTGGTTTTACTTCTTTTTTATAATTATAATCGCTTCCTCTATACTCATCATATAAGTTTATAATATCTGTTTCTGAGATATTATTTAAATTTGTTTTTCCGTTTAAATCATTTAAATCTTGGGTTGTGAACATATAATCTTTCGGTAAATATCTTTTTACGTCGTAACCTTTCGTCTTATATAATAATTTTACTTCGATTGGATTTTCATTTAACCAATCATGTTTATATTTTATTTTTCTCGAATTTAAATCATAAAATTGATTATCAAAAACAACATAAGAACCGAAAAAATTTTTAAAAGTTGGTTTTGGTTTTATTTCTGCTATACATTCAGAATAATTATCAATATAATCATAATCAAAATATAAGTTCTTAATATCTGTATCTGAGATATTATTTAAATTTATTGTTCTGTTTAAATTATTTAACTCTTCGGTTGTGAAAATATCATGTTTCGGGCAATAACATCTTTTTGTACCATTTTTCTCCCTATATAATAATTTTACTTTGATTGGTTTTTCTGATTCT
>NZ_JAHRHX020000071.1:0-2786 GCF_020312115.2 Candidatus Phytoplasma sp. AldY-WA1 | reverse complement strand
ATCAACAAAAAGCAGAATTAATAGAATTTCAAAATACTTTAACTCAAAAAGAAGAATCTTGGACAACAGATCAAAACGATTTAATTCAACAAAAAGAATCTTTAGATCAACAAAAAGCAGAATTAATAAAATTTCAAAATACTTTAACTCAAAAAGAAGAAGATTTATCAACAGAAACTCGAAATTATTTCATTATTCAGAACAAAACAGTAAAAATTCGAAAAGGAATAGATATTGAATTTTCAAATGAAAATATCCTTCATATATACAATGAAGATAAAAATATAATTATTTTAAATTGGTTTTATTTAATTAAAATTTTAAATCAGTATAATTTCCAAATTCATTTTTTATACTCGAATACGAAAAGCAATTTAAATTTAAAACAAAAAGTATTATATTTAAATAAAGAAGAATTAAAAACAATAGATTTAGATTTTCGAATATCTGTTCATAAACCTACCCATTATGATTCAATCAAGAAATTATTATTTATCAATATAAATATAACAACAAATACTGATTTTATTGATCGTTCTTATTTTATCGATTAAATATTTAGTTGATGCTCGCAGTGTTATAAAAAAATGTAAATGTTTTTTTAACACTGCATATTTTCAAAATCTCGTTTCACTAAAAACAAAAAAGACTAATTATTTTTAACTAGTCTTTTCGGTATTAAAAATGAATTTATTTACACTTTTTGAAATAGTGCAGTATTCCAAATGGTTTTTATTCTCGAAACAAAAAACAAAACGTATAAACAATTTTTAACAACAAAATACTATTTTATAACTTAAAGAACTAAATCAAATTAGTTCTTTTTTATTTAAGAAAATACAAAAATAACCAAAATAAGTTATAAACTGTTAATTAAACCAAAAGGATATTATTATGAAAACCAAATTAAAAATTAAAAATTACCAACTTAAAAGAACTAAATCAAATTAGTTCTTTTTTATTTAAGAAAAATACAAAAAAATAACCAAAATAAGTTATAAAACTGTTAATTAAACCAAAAGGATATTATTATGAAAAACCAAATTAAAAAATTAAAAAAATTACCAACTTAAATAAACAATTTGACATTTTTAAAAAAAATATTATACTACTAATATATAACATAATTAAATAAAAATTAAATAAAAATTAAATAAAAATTAAATAAAAATTAAATAAAAATTAAATAAAAATTAAATAAAAATTAAATAAAAATACAAAAGATAATAATAAAAAAAAGTAATAAATGATATAACGAGTACAATAAATAAATTATTTAGATAATTTTATAGTTGAAATTAAGAAAAAATTAATTTATTTTGATTAAAAATGTAAATTAGATAAAGAGTTTAAATTTAATACATTAAATTCTAAATCAGTATTTGAATCACAAAAAAATGATTTAAACAAAAAAAGAACTAAAATTTCTGAAGATGAATTATTTAAAAAAGAATAAGAATTGATATCTAGATTAAAAAGTTAAATGTACGATGATTTAAAAAAATTCAATTAACAATTTAACTGATGAAATAATTTAATTAATTATAATTATGAATTACAAAAAAAATAAATATAAATTAGAAACTTTTTAAAAAAAATCTCTTAATGATAATATTTTATATTTTAATTCTGATAATGTTTTTTTTGAAAATATTTTTATTGTATCTAAAATTAAAGATTTAGTTAAAAATTATGATTATAAATATGAGGATATCGCAATTTTATTTAGAAAAAATTATTTATTAGAACCTTTAAAAGATAATTTATTTTATGAAAATATTCCTTTTCTTACTAAGGACGATCAAAAAAACCTCTTAGAGATGAAAAAAAGTTCAAAAATTAAAAGCATTACTTGCAGAAAAACAAGTTAAAAAATTAGAAAAAACATTTATAGAAAATGAAAAAAGAAGATTAGATAAAAATAAAATATTATTATCTACTATAAATCAAATAAAGGGTTTAAAGTTAAAAATTGTTTTTATAATTGGTTGCGAACAAGAGACTTTTAAAGCAAAAGAACGTTTATATTTTGCAAGCACTGAAACCAGAATAGTTTTTGGTGATGAAATAAGATACAAAACCAGTTATCTTTTTACAAGAAACGGGAATTATATAAAAAAAATAAAAAAAGGAGTTATAAAAAAAATGGTAGGATTTGTTAAAAATAGAGTTAATTTAGTAGGACGCCTTATATGCGACCCTAAATTAAGTTATTATCAAAATAAAATGGGAGATATTGTTCCAGTAGTAAAATTGGCTTTTAATACTATGAAAAAAGATAATAAAGGAAAAATAATAACTCGATGTTTTACTTGTGTTTCTAGTAAATTTAACTTAGTCAAATTTATAAGTAAATATTTAATTCAAGGTTCCGGAGTACGTGTTCAAGGTTTCAATTGTATAGATATAAAAAATAAAAAATCTACTAATGTTATTATTGAAAAATTAAATTTGTTAGATTAATAAAAATTCAAATAATGTAAAACCATCTTAAAAAAATGATGCAAATCAAATCTTATCAATAAGATGTTAAACAACATTTTATTTTTTTTTACTAAGAGTTGATAAGTTGTTAATAATAAATCTTCTTTTTCTAACGAAAATGGAAATTTAAAATTAATCACTTTATAAAATAAAAGATTTTTAATTTGTTTAATTAATTTATCAATTTCTTCTTTTATTTTTTCATTATTTATTTCTTTATTTTCTAATAAAAAAATATCAAGTTTTTTTAAAAAGATTAAAAAATAAATCAAAATATCATGATTCAATTTCTTTAAAATCAT
>NZ_JAHRHX020000028.1:0-7503 GCF_020312115.2 Candidatus Phytoplasma sp. AldY-WA1 | reverse complement strand
TGACGAAGGACCAGCATACGAATTCAAACCAGCTAATTCTAATAAATTCTTATCATTTGACAAACTAATCGGATTTAAAGAAGAATTAACAGCATGTGATGGATTCTTAGACTACTTAAAAAATAAATCAAATTATGAAGGAATCGGAGATGTTGAAGCACCGTTAGGAATCTTAATGTACGGATGTCCTGGTACTGGTAAAACAACATTAGCACGAGCATTAGCAAAAGAGACTAAATTACCGTTTTTCGAAGTAAGCAGTTCTATCTTCTCTCAAAAATACAAAGGACTTGCACCACAAATGGTTCAAGACTTATTTGCAGCAGCAAGAAAAGAAGCTGAAGCTAAAGAAAATAACGGAGCAATTATCTTTTTAGATGAATGTGAAACTATTTTTACTGATTTAGGTTCACTTGAAGCTGGATCCGAAATTGCAAACGTTGTTAACCAATTTAAAACTGAAATGACATCAGTTGATAACAATCCAAACAAACCAATCTTTGTCATCGGTGCAACAAACCACGTCGAACAAATCGACGAAGCTATTAAATCAAGATTCACTTACAACATTGAAGTTAAACCAGGAAATAGAGAAGAACGTAAAAAAATGTTAGAATTCTTAATCAAAAAACGTAATAATCCATACTGTCCTGAATCAAAAGATTATTTATTAAACGTCATTAACGAATCATTAGAACGTTTACCACAAGAACAAGCATTTTTAAAAGCAAATCGTACACTCGAAAACCTTTTAAAAACGACAGTCAGTGTATTCGCAAGAAACCGTGGAACTGGTGAAGATAAAAGAAAAGTAATTAACAAAGAAGATTTACAACAAGCATACAAAATGATAATTTCACCAAACATTGACGTGTTAAACCAAATAGAAAAAGAATTAACATCTCAATCTAAATAATTTTAAAACCCATTTACACAACTAGGTTTTTGAGAAACCTAGTTGTGTATATATCAATCCTAAACAGCACAAAACAAAAAAAAAAAAAAACTGCTAAGACACAACAAAAAAATCATATTAAAAAAAACAAAATAAGAAAGGGAATAAATATGATTTCAATAACAAAACTATTATTCTCATATTATAAAATTATAATTTCATTTATTGCAATTATTCCAATTATATTTTTAATTCATGGAATATACCAATCTTCACGAAAAAAAATTATTATTTCAGTTGTGGCATTAATTATATTATTCGGGTTATTTTCCTATATAAGAAAAAAAGATCCATCATCTAAATACGCTGATATAACAGTTAATAGATTTGACGATATAATTTATAAATTAGAAAACGTCTATGACAATTTTGAAGGAACAAAATCACAATTAAAAAATAAATTAGAAAAAATCAATATTGAATTAACAGAATTACAAGACAAAATAACATTAACTGAAGAACAAGAAACAAAAATTAAAGAACTTTTAGACAAAAATGAAAATACATTCCAAGAAATCGATGATAAAATAAAAGATAATAATAAAAACATTTGTTTTTGGCACGGTCAATTAATTAATTTAGAAGAACAAAAAATACAAAATAAAAACTTAAAAACACAAGACGAACAAATACGCGAACTATTACAAAAAGAAATTGATAGATTAACTGACGAATTACACGATATTGTAGAACCAATTAATCTAATTAAACCTAAAATTAAAGAATTAGAAAGTCAATGTGAAAAATTTAATGAAATGTTAGTTAGTGCTGAAAAAATTAAACAAGATTTAGAACACAAATATAAAAATTTAACTTCTAAGGAACAAACTGTTTTTAATCAAATCAAAACAGAGGAACAACATCTAAAAGAATATAAAAACTTGATTGTTAAATCAGAAGTAAAACGATTAGAACTTATAAACAAAACCAATCATTTAAAACTTGAACTAGAATTAGCAAAACAATGTAAACTTGCATGGGACGATTACAATAAAAAACACAAATTTAGTTTTGAAAATCCTCAAGATGCTCTTTTTGAAAGATTCGAAATTTATCAAAATACATTTACTGCAAAAATGTTTAAAAATATAACAAATGATTTAAAAAAACATGGAGATAAAATTGCAATTACAACACATGAATTTCAACGTGGATATAACATTATCAAAAAAGATTATTTCAATGATGATAATACACCAAAAATGATAAATGCAGATACATATAAAGATGTTTGTAATAGATGCAACTGTGTAATTGAAAAACATGAAAATGAATTCAATGAAAATAATAAATTAATTGAAAAAATATGTCATTTCACTGGTGGTAAAGGTATTTGGTTAATTGAAGATTTTCAAGATAAACAAAAAGATATTAATTTACAAAAAAAAGAAATTAAAGAAGATAACACAAATATCGAAATTAAAGAAAAACAAAATGTAAAATTAAATGATTATACAAATATTGTTAAAAATTTAAAATTAAATTTAATTGAAAATGAAGAATTGGAAAACATGATAATTTTACAAGAAATATTAAACACCCGTTATGAAAATAAATTAGATGAAATTGAAGCTCGAAAAGAAGTTTTAAAATCAAAACAATATAATCGAATGATAGACATAAGAAAACAAAAACGTTGTGCTCGAATGTTAAAAAAATTAGAAACTATAAAACATTAATTTTTATAATTTAATTTATAATTTTAACACAACACAAATAACAACCCGCAAAAAACAAAAAAACATCAAACACACAAAAAAAACAAAAAAGAAGCAAACGCAAAGGTATAATAAAAATCATAATAATTAAAAAAACAAAACAAGAAAGGAAAATTAAATATGATTTCATTGACAACATTATTTTTTCAACATTATAAAATTATATTCTCATTTGTTGCAATTATACCTATTATATTTCTAATTTACGGAATATATAAATTTTCATTAAAAAAAATTATCATTTCAGTTACAATATTAATTACATTATTAGGAATATTTATCTATATAACTAAAAAAGTACCATTATCTAAATATACACCCAAAACATTTATTTGTATAGACGAAAAACTTAAGCAGTACGATAATCTTTTAAGTAATTATGATGGATTAAATACAAAACTATATGACGAAGCAAAAAAAATTGCAACTGAAATAAAAGAATTATCCGAAACTCTTGAATTAACTCAAGAAGAAAAAGAAAAAGTCGAAAAACATTTAGAAGAAAACGAAAATAAAATTAAAGAAATTAAGGAAAAATGTAAATTTATCGAACAAAACATTTGTATTTTAAACGGTCAATTAATTGACTTAGAAAAACAAAAATTAGAAAATGAAGCAAAAACAAAACAAATACAAGAACAATTAGCTAAAGAACTAGATGAAGAAGTACGCAAAAAATTAAATGAAGAAATCGCCAAATTGCAAAAAGAACATAGAGATATCATCGAAAAAATAGTCGGTGTAAAAAGAGAAATTGGTAAATTAAAAAACAAACAGGAAATGTATAATGACATGTTAAAAAGAGCTGAAACGTTAAAAAATTCATTACAAAGAGATTTTGACAATTTCACAACTGACGAACAAGCAATATTATTAAAAATTAATAATAGAAAAGACCGTCTTGATAAAATTGAAGCTCAAATTAAAGAAAACAAAGCTGAAATGCAAAAAATAGAAGAAGAAAAAAAAGAAATCGCAATGAAACGTTCGTTTGCGGAAGCATGTAGAGCTGCTTGTATTACTTACGAAAAAGAACACGAATTCAATTTTGGAAATTTTACTAATGCATTATTTAAAGGATTCGATATGTATACTGATTATGCAACTGGTAGATGTTTAGTAAAAACTGCTGGAATTTGCACTAAAGCAGTTGGAGGACAAATTACAAAAACAGCATTATATTTTAACGAAGGTAATAAAATATTTAATACTTTACAAAGACAATTTTGTAAAGAAGATGGAAGTCCAAAAATGATAGATGAATCTACTTATAAATCTATTGTTGAAAAAACTGATAAAGATTTTGAAGATTGTGCTGATAGATATAAAGAATGCAAAACTAAAGGAGACCAATTGTTAAAAGACTCAAATCCAGCAAATTTAGAACAAGCAGCAAATAACGAAAAAAAACAAATTAAAGGAATTAGAAACGAAAATCGTTTAGAACTTCAAGAATTTAAAAAAATTATTGAAGATCTTGAAAATAAATTACAAGATATAAATAATTTAGAAGTACAACGTGATTTAGAACAAGAATTAGAAGAAACACGAGCACGATATAACGAACTAATCGAAGCAAACAAAAATCAATTAAAACAAAAATCACCGAGTTTTAATGCAAGAGATAATCATGCTAGAAACATGAGATATACACGTTATGGAATAAATATTGTCAAAAAATAAATTATATGACTTTAGTTGTATAATTTATTTATAATATTTATATATATTTTAAAAAAATAAAAAAAAAGGAAAAAAAATCATGAACTTAAAACAAATAATTATAACATTTATTATTTTAATAATTTTAATCGGTGCTGGTCGGTATTATTATAACAAATTCAAACCGTCAACTCCAAATTCAACAAACGGATCACAAACAAACATAAAAAAATGTATTGATCAATATGGGAACAAAGTCGATGTGGAATATAATACAAACAACAAAATAATCAAACAAACAACCTATCAAAAAAGAAGCAATACTATCAAACAAATTGACGAATATACTGATAATGAAAAATTAATTAAATCAACACACTACCAACGTGATGGCCAAACTATCGCACAAATTCACGAATACAACGAAAACGAAAAATTAGTTAAAGCAAAACATTACCAACCTAACGGCCGAACAATTGAACAAATTGACGAATACAACGAAAACGGCCAAAACACTAAAGCAACAGAATATTACCCTGATGGTCAAACTATTAAACAAAATGGTGAATACGAAAATGGAATATTAATTAAAAAAACAGAATATAACACCGATAAAACCATTAAAAACATTGAAGAATACAACCCTGTTGACGGCCAACCAACCAAAACAACAGAATATAACCTCGATAGAACCATTAAAAAAATAACGGAATACAACCCCGATGGAACAAAAAAAATAAAATAAACAAGACTCACTTACACGAGTCTTTTTTTTATTTTAAACAATTGAATAAAAAAACATAAAATAAAAATCACGACCTTGTTATTGTCGCTAAACTAACAAACCAAGAACAATTAAATTGTTCTTTTTTTTATTTAAATAAAAAAAACGAAAGGAGAAAATAACATGGAAACTAAAAACGTTGAAAAGTTACAAATCGTAACTAATATTTTCTTAATTCTTTTTTGTACATTTAGCATGTTTGTAATGACATTAACTGAAATACGTCGTCCAAGCGTAACACCAACAACTGGAACAACTGAAGTAGCAACAGCAGCGACTGGAACTACAACTCCAATACCAGCAGCAACTGGAACACCAACAGCAACTGATAAAAAAGAAACAACTGATAAAAAAGAAACAACTGATAAAAAAGATGAATCTAAATCAGCAACATCTGACAAAAAAGATGATGCTGTAAAACCAGCTGAAAAACCAGCTGACACACCATCAGCTCCAGCTACAAAATAATCATCTAACTTTGATTATTAATTAAAAACCCATTTAAATGGGTTTTTAATTTTTATAAACATTAATAAAATTTCATTAATTTTTATAAAAACTAAAAACCCCTCAACAAAAAAACCAAACAAACTTCAATGATTGTTTTTTTTCAAAAAAACAATCATTAATTTTCACCCAACCAAATAAACAAAAAAACACAGGCAAAAAAAAAAAAAAAAAAAAAAAACTGCCAAGGCCTTAAAAAATAAAATCAAATTACAAAAAACCACACAAACAAACACAAACACACCAGGTAAACAATAAAAACCACCAAAAACCTAAAAAACACGACCTTGTTATAGTCGTAAAACTGACAACTAATAATAATTAAATTATTCTTTTTTTTATTTATAAATAAAAATTCAAAAGAAAGGAGAAAAATCATGGAAAACACTAGAAAACAAAATATTTTAAATTTCACATTTTTATCATTAATTTTTATTGGAGTAATATTAACAACTTGTGGTATTGCATTCGCTATATCTAACTATTTTAAAACTGAAACAAGACATACAGTAAACGTTCAAAACAAATTTGCTAGATTAGTTGTTACAGAAGCTAGAATACAAGATCCTTCAGTTGACAAATTTTTAATTCCAACTGAAATACCAATGACAGCACCAACTACTGACACATATACAGTAATCAAAAATTTTGTTGGAAAACTTGACAGCCAAGGAAAAAAAATTGAACAAGATATGTTTTTGAAAACAATAATAAAATACGAAAATGATGAAATAGGTAAATTCTTTAGTTCACAACTTAAAGTCAACGGTACAATTTATGACGATACTAAACGCGTAAAAATAGTTGCAGATCAAGATTATCAAATCTCAGTTGAAACACAACAAACAGCTATTGCTGGCGATAATTTAACATCAATAATAGTTATTGTTGAATATGAATTAGTTGATAAAGATGGCAAATCGTTCGAAGGAACAAAAGAAATCATCAAATCTCAAATCGTAAAAACAACGTAAACATTAACGCTTAATTCATTTAAGAACAAAGACTCATTTTGAGTCTTTTTCTTTATTTTTAAAATAAAAGAAACCGAGAAGTAGCTAAATCGTTATAGCACTAAAGAATAGAAGTTATGGGTTCAAATCCCATCTTTCGACCACACCAAATTTTACCAAAACCTTTTTAAAAAAAAAAAAAAACGCTAAGGCATTAAAAAATTATACACATATAAAAACTAAAAAATAAAAAGGAATAAAAACTTATGGAAAACAAAAAATTATCGAAAATAAAAGCAGATTTTCATTAAAAAGTCTGGTTTTTGTATTAATTCACGCTATTATGGTCTTTTTAATCGTTACATTTTATTTTTATTACAGTACAAGAGGCAAAATCCAATCAACAAACAAAAATTAAATGAAAAATTAAACGAAATTGAAAAATATTGACGAATGTCATGAAATAAATCAAAAACAATTTGATAAAATAATCGAAAAACTTGATAAATTAATCAAAGACAAAGACTCAAACAGCAAACCTTCACCAAAAAAAAAAGAATGAACTAAAAAAAACAAGAACAACAATAGGCAACAAACAACAAAAAAACCAAAAAAAACCAAACCCCATTTACGCAACCAGGGTTTTTCAAAAACCCAGTTGCGCCATAACAATTTCCCAACCACCACACACCAAAAACAAAAAGCTAACGCCCAGGAAATTAAAAAAAATTACACCATTTTAAAAAAAATAAAAAAATAAAAAGAAAAGGAGCAAATATCATGCCAATTAAAAAACAAACAACAACAACCGAAACAATAGAAACAGAAACAAAAAAACCATTTTTAAAAAAAGTTAAAACTGTTTTTATCATTGGTTTTGTCTTAACAATATTAATATTAGGTATTTGGTATTGTATATCACAA
>NZ_JAHRHX020000070.1:0-2807 GCF_020312115.2 Candidatus Phytoplasma sp. AldY-WA1 | reverse complement strand
TAACTATGCATATTTTTAAAACCCCTTTTCACTGAAAACAAAAAAAGACTAGTTTTTTTAACTAGTCTTTTCGGTATTAAAAATGAATTTATTTACACTTTTTTGAAATACTGCGGCTCTTTATAAATATCATTTAGAATTAGATAAATTAAGAAAATTAAAAAAAATCGATAATATTGTTGAAAATGATATAAAATTAAATATTAAAGAAAAAAAATTTAAATTATATAATCCTTTAGAAACAATTAAAACTAATTTTGAAATGGGTTTTATACCAATATTAGTTGAGGAAGAAAAAAAGCAAATTTTTTTAATTCATTAGAAAATATTAAAAAAGAATTAGAAGAATTTAAAATTAAAATAAAATCTTTAGAAGAAAGTACAGTTAATAATAAAGAAACTTTAAAAAGAGAATTAATACAAGAATTAGAATTTAAAATTAAAAAACAAGTGCAACAACTTATCGAAAGTGGAGTTATTAAAGAAGAAGAAAAAGAATATTTAGAAAAAGCAGCAAAAAAACATGTAGCATATTTATATTAATCTTTTGGAGATAATCCATTTCAAATTTAATTTTTAAAAAAAAGAGAGTATTTTAAATATGAATAATAATGACATTAATAACAAAAAACAAAATAAATTTTTTCTTTTAATTCCTTATTTTTTAATTATTTTAGCGTTATTATTTATTTTTTTTAAAAGATATAATGATTTACAACAAGAAAATAAAGATTTAAAACAAGAAAAATCAGTTGAACCAGTTAAAGAAGAATTTAATTTTTTCTTTAAACCTTATTTAACTTATAAAGATAAAGAAGGTAATACAATTAGAGAATATAATTTTTTCCCTGGCATTAAACCAACTGGTAAAGACCATAAAGGTAGATTAAATTATTTTTCATTTCCAGAATTTATAGAAAATGCAAAAAAATATAATTTTGATACATTTCCAGTTATTATGGGTGAAGGTTCAGAAAAAATATATAATTGGGAATATGAAAATGGACAAGAAAAATTTAATCATGGTTGGAAAGTTTCAAAATCTAATTTTAATTTAATTTTAACTAATCAACCAGATAATAGTCCTAAATCAATGACACAATCAACAAGTGGCAATTTTGATGATTATAATGGTTTTGTAAATAAATCAATTTGTTTTTTAGATTATAAAATTTTTTTAGATTTTTTAGAAGAAGCTAAAGATCGTCCTTCTGAATTTGAAAAATTTACTCATATGCGTTTTGTAACAAAAAATTTAGAAGCTGAATTTGATTTTTGTTATTTTTATTTTAATTCTTCAATAAATACTTGGTTAGATCAATTAAAAAAACATAAAGATTTATCATATGATTATAAAAATATTTTTAATATATATACTGTTTATTTGAGAAATCAAAGTATTAAAGGAGAATTTTTATATAGATTTAACGAATTTAATAATAAATATAAAGATTTTTCTATCTCTTTAAATTTAAACGAAAAAGAAATATTTTACAATAAAACTAATCAAATTGAAAAAAGATATGTAATTGATAAAAATTATTTAAAATTTTTTTTAAAAAATTTAAAAGAATATTATATAACAGAATCAAATTGTAAAGATTTTAAAAATTTCGAAGATTTAAATAAAAATTTCGAATCTCGTACTTTTAGTAATACAAAACAATCAGAAGATTGTTTAATGTAAAATAAATAAAAATATAATTGAAAATGATATAAAAATATCATTTTCTCTTTTATTTTTTTTATAAAAATACAGATATATATATGAAATAATACAGATGTATTTAAAAATACAATTATTAAAAATAAGTTTTAAAAAAAGCAAGAGGCAATATAAAAAAACAAAAAACAAATTAATACATATAGAAAATTTAACAATGAATAAAGAAGATATCTTATTGTCAAAACACGCTCAAAAAATGGTTCAATTGATTAATCAAAATGAATCATTGAGTAGTTTTGAAATAAAAAAAATTAATAAAGAATTCCATAGTAATTTATTTTATTTCAAAACTACTAATTATGGAATCGGAGCTTATTTTAATAGTTTAAATCTTCATTCCTTCCAGATACAAGCAGCCATGCAAGAAAACCGTTTAAAAGCTTTAAAAAAACGAAAAATTATGTTTATTCAACATGAATTAAGAGATTTAGATTATTCACTTTCAATTGAAGATATAAACGAAGAAATAGATTTTTATTATGAAATAGCTAATGATTTATATAAAAAAAAAGATAAAAAAGAAATAATTAAATTTATTAAAAATAAATTAAACGAAAACAAAGATTTACAAGAAAAATTCAAAAAACAAGTTTTAAATTCAATCGAATATTTTAAAAAATTAAATACTGATGAAATTTTTTTAAAAAAAATTTATAAAAACGTTTGTCTTTATGTCAAAAGAAATAAAGAAAACGAGATATACCCAAACCCCCTTTTTAATGTTGAATCAAAAAAAGAAGAAATTAAAAGAAATATTAAAATAAGTAAAAACAACGCTAGATATAAAGCAATCAACAATTTTCATGAAGAAAATAAGATTAGTTGGTTGACTTTAACACTAGCACACCATAACAAAAACGGTCTAGTTTCAAAAGAAACTAAAGACCTTACAATAACAACAAAATTAGTAAAAAATTTTATAAAAAAATTAAAATACCTTTATACTAATTTTTTGAAAAAAACATACATAAACAAAGAAGTAATAAAAACAAAATTAAAAGAATTTAAATATTTTATTGCTTCACAACAACAAACAGGAGAGAGAAAAAAAAATATTTCACAACAACAAACAAAAGAAAAT
>NZ_JAHRHX020000069.1:0-2881 GCF_020312115.2 Candidatus Phytoplasma sp. AldY-WA1 | reverse complement strand
TTATTAACTAAAATAAATGATTTTTCTGTTTTTAACGGAAATAAATAATGTTTGTCATATAAATATTGTTCTATTCCTTTTAATAGTGATTCATATTTTGTTAAGTCAGTTAATGATTTAGCTTCTGTCAATTTATCTTCGATGTGAATTTTATCAGCTTCATCGATACCAAAGGAATTACTTTCGTTGTTTGTTGTCTTGAAATAATCTTCGATATATTTATGAGCGTATTTCATTTCAAAATTTTCTGCTGAAAAAACAAAATTATAAGGTGAATCTTTTCCTTTTGTTGAATTTGCCTTAAAAGTATTCCACTCAGGTTCGTCTAAATTTGTTTCAAAACCAACATATCGTAATTGTTCTATTATTTTGTCATGAAATGATGTTTTGTTTTTACCAATTGCAATTTTTAAATTTTTATCTTCTGGTCTTAATCTTTGAACTTCTTGTTTAGCTGATTTTATATCAGGTTGATGATAATTTATACTAGGATTATGGCCAATTAATTTATTATGAAATGCAGATTTTGCAATTGTACCAGGTAATTCTAATTCATCGATTATTTTTTGTATATCTAAAGATTTTGCAATGATTTTACGTACATTTTCATTAGTTTTTTGTTTATTAAAATAAATATAACTTTGAGTAGCTCTTTCGTGTTCTAATATTTCAATATTTTTATATTTTTTGTTTTTTAAATCGTCTTTTAAATTTTGAATTTCTGTTGGTGGGTAATAAAGCATTGCATTGACTTGTTTTGTTTCTAATTCTTGGAAAAGAGTATTTGAATCTTTAGATATTTTGAATTTAATTTTTTTAGGAGAATTTTTGATAATATCTTGATCATGATATTTGTCGAAAAGTTCCAATTGTAATTCTTTATTCGGAATATAATTTGTTAATTTATAAGCGCCAGCTCCTATTTTTACTCCTTCTGATTCGTTTTTTTCAGTTGCTTCTTTATTAATTATTCTAATAAACCAAGTAAAAGGGAAATGCCAAAATAGAACATCTTCTTTTAATTTAATTTTAAATTTTAGATCATCTATTTTTTCTATGTCATCTATTTGTAGAAATTGTTCATGTTGTTGTTGTTTCCCTTTTCGGATTGTAAAAATAACATCTTCAGTTGTCATTTTCTTATTATTATGAAAGAAAATATTATCTTTTAATTCACATTTTAATATTTTGCCTTCTTTTTGAGGTAATTCTTTTAATAATTGAGGTTTTAATTCACCTTTATAATCTACAAAAAGTTTATCATGCATCATATTAAACATAGTATCACCATCTGCTGATTGTGTATTTTTTTTGTCACAAGGATTAAATCCAATCATATCTGTTGTTATCCCTATAACTGTTTCATTAATTGTTTCATTTTTTTCTTTATTATCATCTTTTGCTTTATTAAAACGATATATTCCAAATATAATTATACTTAATAGAATTATAACAAAGCTAATTATAAAAATTTTATTAGTTAAAATTTTTTTGATTTTTTCTTTTTCAATCATAATTATTTCCTTTTTAAATAATTTAAAATTTAATTTTAATAATGATATGTCCCGCTCCATCAAAATAGAACCAGTTAAAAAGTTAATTTAAGTCAAACTATTTATTAAAAAAAATACTTTGACTTATTTTTTTTGTTTCAAAATAGTCAAACTTAAAAAGGAGATTTTAAAAATGAGTAAATATTTATATGGTTTAAAAGAAATAATTAATTTTTATTATTTTTTTGGATATTTAATTGATCTCATATTAAAAAATCTACTAAATGCATCTTGTTCAAAACCTTTTTCTATTTTTTTATTAACTAAAACAAATGTTTTTGGTTTAATTAATGGAAATAAATAATGTTTGTCATATAAATATTGTTCTATTTCTTGTAATAGTGATGTATATTTTTTTAATTCAGTTGATGATTTAGTAGCTTCTGTTAATTTATCTTCGATGTCAATTTTATCAGCTTCATCGATACCAAAGAAATTCATTTCGTTGTTTGTTGTCTTGAAATAATCTTCGATATATTTATGAGCGTATTCCATTTCAAAATTTTCACTTAGAAAAATAAAATTATAAGGTGATTTGTTTCCTTGTTTTGCTTTCTCATTCATTGTATTAAAATCAATTGTTTCTAAAAATGTTTCAAAACCAACATGTTGTAATTGTTCTATTATTTTTTCAATAATTGGTCTGCTTTGACCACATGCAATTTTTAATTTTTTATCTTCTGGTCTTAATCTTTGAACTTCTTGTTTAGCTGATTCTATATTAGGTTGATGATAATTTATACTAGGATTATGGCCGATTAATCGATTATGAATTGCAGATTTTGCAATTGTATCAGGTAATTCTAATTCATCGATTATTTTTTGTATATTTAAAGATTTTGCAATTATTTTACGTACATTTTCATTAGTTTTTTGTTTATCAAAATAAATATAAGATTGACTAGCTGGTTCGTTTTCTAATATTTTAATATTTGGATGCATATTGTTGTTTAAATCTTCTTTTAATTGTTTAATTTCGCCTCCTGGATACGAAAGTATTGCATCGATTTCTCCTGTTGTTAATGATAGAAAAAGAGCATTATCCTCTTTAGATATTTTTAATTTAATTGTTTTAGGAGAATTTTTGATAATATTTTGATCATGATATTTGTCGAAAAGTTCCAATTGTAATTCTTGATTTGGAATATAATTTGTTAATTTATAAGCACCAGCTCCTATTTTTACTCCTTCTGATTCGTTTTGTTCAGTTGCTTCTTTATTAATTATTCTAATAATTTGAGTAAAAGGAAAAGCATAATATGGAACATCTTCTTTTAATGTAATTTCAAATTTTAGATTATCTATTTTTTTGATGTCATCTATTTTTT
>NZ_JAHRHX020000068.1:0-2911 GCF_020312115.2 Candidatus Phytoplasma sp. AldY-WA1 | reverse complement strand
ATATGGATAAATTCATTTTTAATACCGAAAAGATTAGTTAAAAAACTAGTCTTTTTTTTGTTTTTAGTAAAAAGAGGTTTTAAAAATGAATAATTTTAGATACATCGAACCGCTCCCCATTCCATTAACAACAATTTAATTTTAATTATTAAATAAGTTATTTTTTTATTACTTAAATTAAACTCCATTTTTCAATTAGTTATTATTTATCAAAAAGTAAATAAAGAAAGAAGTTTTAAAAAAAGAGATTAAATTTAAGACTTAAAAAAGAATTAATCGATAAGAGAACACTAATCATATTGTTCTTCTCAAAAAAAAGCAATAAAGATTCAATTTTAAAAAAATAAAGAATTATTTGTTAATTAACAATAACATAATAATTTAAAAAAGAATTACTAAACATTTATTTTAGATTTCGATACAACGATGATTATATAACAAATTATCAAATCAGAAATATAATAAGAGAAAGAATTAATCATTTATCAATCAAATTTAAATTAATTCAGAAATTAAGATAAAAATACAAAACAAGAATTAGTCATTAAAAATGAATTAAAAAAACATTTACATTTTTTTTAAAAAACTGTTATTTTTTATAAATTATATTATTTGTTTAAAAAAAAATTGACATTTTATTGAATTACTAATATAATAGTAATTAATAATCATATATATATTTAATGAAAAAAATATATATTTAGATTAAAAAATAAAAGTAAAAAAACATTTATATAGGTATTTATTTCTCATAGACATTTTTATTAATTTTAAAATATGGAGGTTTTATGTTTTTAAAAATTTTTTTAAATTTTAAAGTTAAATTATTATTTTTTTATCCCCTTTATCTTATTTTTCATATCTAATAATACAGTTTTTCGTTTATAAAGATAATGAAATTTATGAAAGAACAATTAGAGGAACTGAGATTATTCATGTTCTTTTAGATAAAAACGCTGACAATAATGATGTTTTAAATTATATTAAAAATAATTTTAATTCTTCTTTGATAATAATGTTTCTAAAACTCCTTCTTATAATAAAGAAAGAAATAGTAGTCTTCATTGGTTTATTAAAGACAATGATGATGATTTATTGGCTGTTTATTTTGATGGTGGTTCTCGTAATGGAAGAGATGAGAATTATGATTTTATCGATTTAAGATGGTTAGGCAACGGTTCTCCTCATATGTATTGTTTTTGGAAAACACCAGAAGTTGATCTTTTACAACATAATGATATTATTAAAACTTCAACATTTTAAAAATACCAATCTTTCTTTCGATCAAAAAATAATTAAAAAAATAATAGAAAATAACGAAAAAAGTATCTTGTAAAGCTATTAAGAGTTTGAGTGTTGGTAATTTTTAATTAATGGTATTTCAGGAGTCGCTAGTGAAAAATTAGTTAATTATGTAGGTGATATTTAGAAAAAAATCCTGATGATTTAGAAACAGCAAGTAAAGCTATTGGCGGTGTTGAAGATTTTATTATGGGATGTGTAGATGTTGTTGATGACATTCCAGTAGTTAGAAATTTAGAGCAAGTAATTTTAGAAGGTTGGAAAACTTATAGTAAAACTATTAGTTATCGAGTTAATATTTTTAATTCAGTTAGCAAATCTGTATCTCTCCAAGATTATAAGATTGAAAACTCTATTATATTTAGTAGAAAATGTAGAGGAAAGTGTAATAGGCGTCGCTGAATAAACTGTTAAAGCCACACCGTTAATACAACTAAAGATATTTTTTACTGAACTTACGATACTTTCGTCAAATTAGTAAAATTTTGGTAATTGAATAAAAAAAAGTAAAAAATGAAAAAAATAAAATTATTTAAATTAATAGTTTTTTTATAGTTTTAATCTTAGATATTATTGTTATTTTTTTAATAAAAGATCCAGAAAACAAACAACTATTTGTAAATGATAATATATTTGGTTTTAGTTTAGGTATTATTATATATGGTATTCCTTTCTTTTTTATTATGGGTATATTTACAAATGTTTATTTTAAAATTACTAAAGGTCCAGAGTTTATATATAAAGATCCTAGCAAAGAAAAAAACTCGAAAATATTTAATTTTCAGAATCTACTGTGATGGTTTCTTCCATGTACGCCAGAGAAATAATACACCACCTCATAATCCTTACAGAACTATATCTTTTTTATTAGCTATTATATTGTTAATTGTGTCAATAATTACTAAATTTCAATATATTTGGTTATTCAAAAGTTTTATGGTTGTTTTACTTATATTTTATTTTTATTGTACAATTATTTTTTTTGCAAATTGGTGGGTTATTTATGTTAAATTTTTTAAATGGTTAGGTTTCTCTTGATTTGAAAAAGATTTTAATAAAACAATAGCTAAAAATAATTACTTTCTTATAAGTGAACAGTATTATGAAAAACAAAACAACAAACAAAATTAAATTATATAATACTTTGATTTATATTTATATTTATTTTGATTCTATTTTGATGGTTACCAAAAAGACTAAAAGACTAGTTAAAAAAACTAGTCTTTTTTTGTTTTTAGCAAAAAGAGAAAATAAATCGGTCATACCATGTCGTTAAACTTTTAAATTAAGAATAATTTTATTTTTTTTTATTTTAATAAAAAAAGAAAGGAGAAAATTTTTGAAATAGATAAAAATAAAAAAAATACAAAAACAAGAATTAGTCATTAAAAATGAATTAAAAAAACATTTATAATTTTGTATAATACGGCGATAGTAAGCCTTATGCTTGGAAACTTGCTACTCGTTGGGTATTAGTCAAAAACTAACCTATAACAAAAGATTTATATCTTAAATTTAGTTGATTGATAGTCATATTTACAACTTAAAAACAGCTGATTCCGTTCTATAATTTTAAAATGAAAAGTTGTATTAAAACGAAACAGTGCAA
>NZ_JAHRHX020000004.1:0-36333 GCF_020312115.2 Candidatus Phytoplasma sp. AldY-WA1 | reverse complement strand
TTTGTTAAAATATTTCTAGCTAAATGAAAATCTAACCTACGTCTACGCTGATTATCTTTGTTATTTCCTTTGAATGGAGACAACAAAACATCCTTAGTTTTTGTTCTAAATGTATTTAAAATTTGATTTGCGTTAATAATTATTTTTTCAATTTTTGAATCATCTAAATATTTAAATTCTTCACTGTTAATTATAGTAATAGCACGAGACGAAGTTTTTATATTTGAAATATTATATTTTAATTTGTTTTTATGAATGAATTTAATTTTATTTTCAGGATTTGTAGAATCTACACCTAACAATGCAATAATTCCATTAACATCGTTAAATCGCAATTTTTTTAAAAACTCACTTTTTTCTTTAACAAAAATTTTTAATTTTTTTAATTCTTGTAAAGGACCAATTTTATCATCATTTTTATAAATAATTTGTTTTTCTAATTTGGTACCATTAAAACAAACAATACAAATAGGGACGGTAGTATCTTCGAAAGGATTGGGTTCGATGATAATAATTCTGTTAACATTGGTTTTATCAAATTTTGAATTAATAAAAGTTTCTGGAACAATTGCAAAACCTGGGTGATTTGTAGATATCATCTTATTTAAAGCTAATAAATAAAGATCGGCAAAATTGGATGTTTTAAAATAATCTTTATAAATTTGTGTAAATTTTTTACGATAACAACTATTTTTTGCTAAATACGGCGGATTTGTTGATATAAAATATTTATGTTCTTTTTCATAAGGTATATCTTTTAAAGAATCATTAATTTTATATTTAACAAATTTCTTATCAATGTCATACCCTATAAAATTTAAATTATTAATTTTATTTTTAAAATAATATTTTAAAAAATTTAAAATATCCCCTTCGCCAGCGAAGGGATCTAAAATAATATGATTTTCTTTTAAATTATCAAAAATAAATTCTTCTAATGGTTTTGTGAACCAATTTTGTTTTTTAGTAAAAAATTGACCGAATCGAATTTTGTTTGTCAATTGGAAAACCTACCTTTCTTTTTTTAATTCTTTCTTTCTAATAAAAATAACTAACAATAACAAAAGAAGAATTATTTTTTAATTCATTATTATAAGTATAATAATTTAAATATTATAGTTTATCGTTATTTAGTTCATATTTATTTTATTTCTATTCTTTTTCATTATATATTTTAACACATTTTTTTATGATTATTATTTTTTAGGATTGATTTAATGTTATTTTATAATTTGTTTGGAATTATTTTTCATTTATTTTAATTCCTATTTTTTTTGATTAATAATAAGTTTCTATTTGATAAGGCAAAACATAACCAATTTCTTGAAATGTTTGGGTGGTCATTTCAAAGTGATAAATTAAGGTTTTTTAGTGCCACTGCGGTTTTTTTTTTTTTTTGCTTTTTTTATTTTCGAAAATAAAAATTATTGTTTTTGACAATAATAAAAAAAGAAACTTTGAAAAGTTTCTTTTTTGTTAAATTGTTTCTTTTAAATCAATGTTTTTAACAATATTTTTGATTGTTTTAGAAAATTTAAATGTTAACGCTGTTATAGCTGGTATTGTAATTTCTTTTTGATCAATAATTCTTTTGATTGTGCGTTCTCTGCTCGTGATACTAGGACAAATTTACCTAATTTTGACGATAAAACGACGCACTGTTATAATTTTTTTATCTCATTATAAATATTAACAATCAACAAAATCCTCTTTATTTAAACGTTCAAAAAGTTTTGTTCCTAATTTTAATTTTTTATTTTTAGTAACTCCGAAATGAGATAAACTTTCAAAAGTATTTTCTTCTGCTTGAATTTGTTTTAAAATATTTTTAGATGTTTCTGGTAAAAAAGGTTGTAATAAAACACCTATAAAACGAATTGTTTCTACTAAATTATATAAAACAAAATCTAATTTATCTAAATTGTCTTTACTTTTAATCAAATTCCAAGGTTCCGTTAAATCAATATATTTATTACATAAACGAGCTAATTTTAATATACATTCTATAGAATCACTCACTTTATAATCTTCCATAAAATGACGCAAAAATGATATAGTTTTTAAAGATTCTTTAGCTAAATCAATCGATTCAAATTCTTTAACCTGATTTAATTTTTTTCTTAATTCTCCATTATTATATTTAACTATCATTCCTAAAGTACGACTTAATAAATTACCTATAGTATTCACAAGATCAGTATTATATCTTTCAAATAAAAGATCATAAGTTAAAATACCATCAGAATGATAAGGAATTTCATGTAAAACAAAATAACGAATAGCATCTACAGAAAAAATTTTTAATAAATCATCTACATAAAGAGTATTATTTAAAGATTTAGACATTTTTTTATTATTAAATAAAATCCAAGAATGGATCAAAAATTTTTTTGGTAGAGGTAAATCTAAAGCCATTAATAAAATAGGAAAATGAATTAAATGAAATCTAGTAATATCTTTTCCTATTATATGCAAATCACAAGGCCAAAAATATTTTAATTTATTTTTTTTATCATCTTCTCCAAAAGGATAATCAAGTCCTGTAATATAATTACTTAAAGCGTCTATCCAAACATAAACTACATGCTTAGAATTAAAATCTAAACTAATACCCCATTCAAATGAAGTTCTAGAAATAGATAAATCAGGAAGTGGTTCTTTTAATAAATTTAAAATTTCTTTCTTAATATAAGGAGGTAAAATTAAATGAAGTTCATCATTTAAATATTTTAACAATCGATCTTGATATTTATTTAATTTAAAAAAATAAACTTCTTCTTGAGTCCAAACAGGCGTCTCACCATTAGCTGTTTTACCATTAATTAAATCTTTTTCCGAAATATAACTTTCTTCATAAACAGAATACCAACCTTCATATAAACCTAAATAAATATCGTCATTTTTTAAAAGTTGTTTCATAATAATTTGAACTTGTTTTTTGTGAAAAGATTCGCTTGTTCTTATAAAAAAATCATATTTAATATTCATTTTGTTATAAATTTCTTTAATTTTATCAGAAATTTGATCAACGTATTTTTGAGTATCTAATCCTTGTTGTAATGCTTTTTTTTGTATTTTCTGCCCATGTTCATCGGAACCAGTTTGGAAATAAACATTATAGCCTTCTATTTTTTTAAATCTTGCTATAGCATCAGCTAAAATCATTTCATAAACATTTCCTATATGAGGTATAGATGAAGCATAAACAATAGAAGTGGCAATATAAAATTTTTTATTTACAGGTAATATACTCATTTAATTTTCGAAAACCTTTTTTTAATTTTTTTGAACTTTAATTTTATTATAAATTATTTTTTTAGAAATTTTTCGTGCTTGCGATACTTTAGCAAAAGATTCTTTTTCATTATAACCTTGTTCTAAAAAAAACTCAATATGTTCTTCTAAACTTATATCTTTATATAAATTATTATTTTTATTAGTTTCAATAACTAAAACATATTCACCTTTTAAACATAATTCATCTTTCAAAATATCTTCTAAAGAACCATTAATAATAGTTTCGAATTTTTTAGTCAATTCTCTGGCTAAACAAATATTTCTTTCTTTTCCATAACAATCGCTAATTAATATTAATGTATCTTTGATTCTGTTTGCTGATTCATATAAAATCAAAGAACCTTCAAAAAAACGATATTTTAACAAAACTTTCTTTTTCATCTCTTTTTTTTTAGACAAAAAACCTAAAAAAAGAAAAGGACAATCAAAAGAAGAAAGAACGAAAGCAGATAAAAAAGCTGATGGTCCTGGAACAATAGTAACATTAAAACCAGCATTTTTCACTTCTTTTACCAAAAGAAGACCTGGATCACTAATTAAAGGAGTTCCTGCATCACTAATTAAAGCTAGATTATTACCTTTTTTTAACAAAAACAAGACTTTTTGCAGACGTTCTTTTTCATTATATTTATGCAAAGAAATTAATTTATTTTTAAAATTATAAAAACGTAAAATTTTAAAAGCTATTCTTGTGTCTTCAGTTAAAATATAATCAACTTCTTTTAAAGTCTCTAAAGCTCTAAAACTCAAATCAGACATATTTCCGATAGGTGTCGCCACTAAATACAATAAACTTTTATTTTCAACAAAAGTTTTTTGAATAATTACCATATATTAAATATCCTAAAATTTTATTTTTTTACTAAACTCTATTAATAAAGCTAAAAAACAAAAATGTTCTTCTAAGATATTTTTTTTCTTTTCCATTTCAACTAAGTAATTTAAAATATTAATAATTGATTTTGAAGATAATTTATTATAAAAAGAATTTTCTAATAAATTATTAGAAAAATTAAAAGTAAGATTATTTTTTTTATAATATAAATCTAAAAAAAAACTTATTAAAAGAAATAAAAAATCATCCATAAAATTTTTTTGTTTTATTATGTGTCGAGCATCAAAAAATAATTTAGAAACTATTTTATTTTCTAGCGAAGTGTTTAAAAAAAATAAAAAAAATTTTTTTAAATCATAATAATAATTATCTAATTCTACTTTTCTTATTTTATTCAATAACAAAATCAAACTTTTATCTAATTCATTTATGTTATTTTGTTTATCTTCAAAAAAATAATTATGTTCATATTCATTTTCTAAAGAAAAAACTTGTGCTCGAGATAAAATAGTAGAAAGAACCAAATTACGATCTTTAGTTAACAAAATTCCTAAAGTATTTTTATTAATGGGATTTTCTAAAAAATAAAGCAAACTGTTGGCAACTCTATAAGATATATTTTCGATGCCATCAATAACATAAACTTTCTTTTTTTGTAACAAAGAAGTTTGATTAAAATACAATTGCATTTCTAAAATTTGTTCTTTTGTTATTTTGGTATTATTAGCGTCTAAATAATAAAAATTAGGATAACAAAATGTTTTTATATGATGTTTTAAAATCGCAGAAGGTTTGTCTTTTTTTAAAAAATCATATACTAATTCAAACATAAATAATTTTTTTGCTTCTTGATGCGATCCTTCTATTAAATAAAGATGCATTAATTTTTTATTTTGAATAATAAATTTAAATTTTTCTAATAAAGATTTCGTATTAATCATATTTTATTTTTTAATAACTGATCAATTTTGTTTTCAATTATCAATTTTATTTCTTCCAAAGAAAGAGTAGCGTCTATTTTATAAATTCTTTCAGGATATTGTTCACAAAGTTTTAAATAACCTTTTCTAACTTCATTATGAAAACTATTTTTTTGTAAATCGAAATATTCTATTTTATATTTTCTTTGTGCCTTTAATCTTTTGATTCCGATTTCAGGTTCTAAATCTAAATAAAAAGTTATATTAGGTAAATTTTCCATAGCTAAAAAATTAATTTTTGTTATAAAATCTGGCCCTAATTTTCTAGCGTATCCTTGATAAACTATCGAAGAATCAATATATCGATCACAAATAACAATTTTATTATCTTTTAAAGCGGGAATAATAACTTTTTTTAAATGTTCTGTTCTATCAGCGGCATAAAACAAAGCTTCTGTATAAAAATCTATTTTATTACAATATCGAAATAAAATTTTTCTCATTTCCATATTAAAAGGACATCCACCAGGTTCTTTAGTTAAAATAACAGAATATTTTTGTATCATTTTTTCAAATAAAAAATGAGATAAAGTAGTTTTACCTGTTCCTTCACAACCTTCAAAAGAAATAAATATCATAATCTTCCTTTTTTTAATAAAAAATTTTCTTTAAACAAAGTCCATTAGATGGAGCTAAAAAATAAAATTTTTCACTATCAACATTAAACATATTTTCTAAATCTGTTAAAGTCTTTCTTTTTTGACCTATAAAAATTAAAAAACCTACTAAAAATAAAATCATTTGTTTCAAAAAACCTTTTCCGTGAAAAAATAAAATAAATTGATTTTCATTTTCTTCTGAATAAACTTTATAAATTACTTTAACTGTATTTTTTTTAGGATCTTTATTATTAGTAAATAAAACAAAATCTTTTTCACCTTCTAATAAATAAAGAGCTTCTTTAATAAGTGAAAAATTAATATTTTCAAAGTATACTTGAAAACGATAATTAAAAGAATTTAATTTTTTTTTTGAAAAAACATACTTATAAATTTTAGATTTAGTATGATAACGAGCATGAAATAAAGAATCTTTTTTTTCTATATCTAATACTTGAATATCACAAGGCATTACCTTATTTAAAGCTCTTTTTAAAGAATCTGGTTCAATCCAAAAAGAAGTTTTAAAATGAACAACCTGTTCTTCTGCATGAACACCTTGATCAGTACGACTGGCCGCTATAGTTAAAATTTTTTGTTTAGTTATTTTAAATAAAGAACGTTCTAAAACTGATTGAATTGTTATCACATTAGTCTGTTTTTGGTAACCATGATAATTAGTGCCATCATAACTTAATATTAATTTATAAGTAAATTTTGACAAATAAAAAACCTCCTTAATATATTAAATTTTTTTACAAATAAAATAATATTATTTTCAAATAAAAAAACTCCAAACAAAAAAAACAAAAATAAAACAAAAGATAAAATAATCTTTTTTGGTAATTTGGAAAACATTTAATTTTGTTCTTGGTTTTCCTAAAACATATCCTCTTGTTTCCATAGCATTAGCCAAAACAAAAGATTTTTTAAAAGCTAAAATTAAAATAGGAATTAATAATGAAATTAAATAATAAACTTTTTTAAAAATATTTTTAGTATAAAAATTAAGTCCTCGAGATATTTGAGCTTTTAAAATTTTTTTACTTTCTTCTAATAAAAAAGGAATAGACATTAAAATCAAAGAAATCATAAGAGAAAAAATTTCAACAGGAAATTTAATTATTTTAAGAGGTTTTAAAAGAATTTCTAAACCATCTTTAATTTCGATAAAAGAAGTTGTTTGGTTAATTAAAAAATTAAGCATAAAAAACAAACAAATACGTAAAAAAATAAAAAAAATGTTTAATAAATCTTTTTTATCGAAATATAATTTTAAAAAAAAATCTTGATTTAACGAAGATTGTAAAAAACTAGGTAATATAATAACAAAGAAAAAAATAATTAAAAAATAAATATTTTTATATTCGTTTTTTATTAAAAAAAATGATACAAAATATAAAAACAAAATAATACTAAAAAAGAATGTTATATCATTAGGAAAAATAGAAAAAGAAAATTCTTTTTCTTTTTCTGAAACATGAAGACAAAAACAAAAAAGAAAAAAAAATTTTAAATTTAAAATTTGTCTTATAAATTTTATGAAAAAATTATCAATAAGTTTCAATAATAAAACAAAAATAAAAATAAAAAAAATAAAATAAGAAAAATAAAATAATTGTTTTTGTAATGTTAATTTAGCATTTAAATCCAAATTTAAACTAAAAATAATTTTAAAAATTAAAATAAATAAAATAATTTTTAAAGAAGGATGAATACTTTTTAAAAAAGATTTATTTTTTATATCAATTATCTCCATGTGATTATGCACCTTTATAAAAATTCTTGAGACAATTTAACAATTCCTCATAAGAAAATTTCGGCTCAAAAGAGACTCCTAATTTTTGATTTAAAAATTTTAAAATTTTAAAAATTTTAGGTTCAGATAATCCAAATTTTGATAATTTATAATTTGTAAAGAAAATTTCTTTTAAACCAGAAAATAAAATTTCACCTTTATCTAAAAAAATAATTTTATTAGCGTATTCAAATACTAAATCTATATCATGAGTAATAAAAATAATAGTATTTTTATCTTTTTGATTTTTATTTTTTAAAATATTCATGATATCTTTGGAGCTATTAACATCTAAACCTCTAGTAGGTTCATCTAAAATTAAAATAGACGGTTCAATAGCAAAAATACCAGCAATAGCAACTTTTCTTTGCTGTCCTTCAGATAATTTAAAAGGAGAATTTTCAAATAAATCTTCAGTTATTCCAACTTGTTTTAAAGCTTTAACAGCTTTTTTTTCCACTTCTAAATTATTATTATTAAAATTTTTAGGGCCAAACATAACATCTTTTAAGATAGTGTTTTCGAAAAGTTGATATTCTGGAAATTGAAAAACCAAACCTATTTTTTTTTTCAAAGAAGTTAAAATTTTTGGTGATGTCTTTTTATCTATTCTCTGTCCAAAAATATCTATATAACCTTCCGACGGAACTAATAAACTATTCATTAATTGAACTAAAGTGGATTTACCTGAACCTATTTTACCAATTACAGCTATAAAAT
The DNA here is from genome assembly GCF_020312115.2 of Candidatus Phytoplasma sp. AldY-WA1. Lineage (NCBI taxonomy): Bacteria > Bacillati > Mycoplasmatota > Mollicutes > Acholeplasmatales > Acholeplasmataceae > Candidatus Phytoplasma > Candidatus Phytoplasma sp. AldY-WA1. Next base: position 28,104 of record NZ_JAHRHX020000004.1, on the reverse strand, counting down.
CATTTTCAGAATTGATAGACAAATTGATATTACGTAAAGCTGCTTTTTTATTTTTATTGTAATAAAAAGTTACATCTTTAAATTGTATTGCCACAAAACATCCTTTAATTGTTCGATTTTTTTTTGATTTATCTCTGATAAATCTTTTTCTTTTTGCAAATCATAATAGAGTTTTAACTCTAAAGGTAAATGATTATAATAATTTTGCAAAAATAAAGAATCTTTAATTAAATTTGAAGGTTTATCATATTTAATTAAATCGCCTTTATCTAAAATCATAATTTTATCACTTTTCAAAGCAAAAGATAAATCGTGAGTTATAGTGATCAAAATTTTATTTTTTTGTTTATGAATACATTGGATAATATCATAAATTTCTTCTGATCCTTGTGGATCTAAAAAAGATGTAGGCTCATCAAAAATAATAATATCTGGTTCCATAGATAAAACAGAAGCTATAGCCACTTTTTGCTTTTGACCTCCTGATAATTCTTGAGGTTTAGAATCCAATAGATGTTGAATATTCAACATATTAGAATATTTCAATATTTTAGATTCAATTTTTTCACGAGATAATAATTGATTTTCTAAACCAAAAGCAATATCGCTCTTAACATCGAAACCGACAAATTGATAATCAGGATTTTGGAAAACGATACCAATTAAAAAACGTAATTTTGTTAAATTATTTTCATTTAATTCAATATTATTAATAAAAATTTGACCTTTATGTTTGTTTAATAAACCAACTAATATTTTAGCTAAAGTAGTTTTTCCTGAACCATTATCTCCGATAATAGCAATCCATTGACCCGAATAAATTTCAAAATTCAAATCATTAAAAATTTGTTTATCTTTATAATTAAAACTTAAATTTTTAACAATTATCATTTTTTATCCATTTTTTCATTTAATTTATAATATTTTTTCGATTTTTAAAAATATTAAACAAATAAAATAAGAGCCATAGAAGCAGAATCGCCTCTTCGACATTCGCTTTTAATAATTCTTGTATAACCACTTGTTCTATCTTGGTATTTGACAGATATTTCTTTGAATAATTTTTGTAAAACAGTTTTCTCTGAATCAATTCTTTTATTAAATAAAAAAGTTGAAGCTAATCTTTTAGAATCTAAAGTGTTTTTTTTACTTAAAGTAATCACTTTATCAACTACTTTTCTAATTTCTTTCGCTCTAGATTCAGTAGTAAAAAGACGTTCGTTCATAATGAAACTAGCAACTAAATTTTTTAATAAAGATTTTCTATGAGATGTATTACATCTTAATTTGCTATAAGCCATATTATTGCACCTTTTTTAATTATTAAAAATATTTTTATATAACTCTTTATTTATAAAAAAATTATAAATTACTTTTTTTATAAATAAAAAATTCAAAAATATAAAAATTACTTAAATAAAAAAATAAAAAACTTTTTTGTATTTTATATTATTTGTATTATTTTTGAATATCAATTATTATCTTTAAAATGAAGATCTAATTCTTTCATTTTTTCTTTCAATTCTTCAAAAGATTTTTTTCCTAAACTATTTAATTTTAAAATATCTTTTTCATTTTGGTTCACTAATTCTTGAACCGTATTAATTCCTGATTTTTTTAAACTATTAAATAATCTAACTGATATTTCTAATTGATCTAACCTTAAATTCAAAGCATGATTATAACTTTCTAATTTAGGTTCGTAAACAAAATCTTGATTTTGAACTGTATCACATAAATTAACTAAAACATTTAAATGATCAATTAAAATTTTAGACGCTATCGATAAAACTTCTTTAGATGAAACAGATTTATTAGTTTCTATTTCCATAACTAATTCTTCTTTGCTATTGATTTTTTGTTCTATATTATAAGTTACTTTTAAAACTGGCGTGTATAAAGAATCAATTGCGATAACTCCAAATTGATTTTTACTATAAATTTTATTATCATCAGCAGATGAATAACCAATTCCTTTTTTAATAGTTACTTCCATTTTAAAAGAAACATCGGGTGATAAATGAGCTATTATTTGATCTTTATTGCAAATTTCGACTCCTTCAACAGTTTCGAAATCAGCAGCTGTTACTCTTTTTTCACCAACAACATCTATTTTCAATTTTTCTTCAAAATCTTCTTCTTGTGAAGTAGTACTAATAACAACTTTTTTTAAATTTAAAATAATAGACATAACATCTTCATAAACACCTTTTATTAAGCTGAATTCATGATCTACGCCTTCAATTTTGACATTTACAATAGCGACTCCTGGTAAAGAAGATAATAAAACTCTTCTTAAGGAATTACCTATTGTAATTCCAAAACCTTTTTCTAAAGGTTGAATAATAAATTTACCAAAAGATAAATCTGAACCTTCTTGTTTAATATTCATGTTAGGTTTTATAAATTTCAATTTTTTCATTATAACATTAACCTCTTCAATAAATTTATTTTTTTATCCACGAGGACGTTTAGGGGGTCTACAACCATTATGTGGTACAGGAGTGACATCTCTTATAGCAGTAATTTCTAAATCAGATTCTTGTAAAGAACGAATAGAAATCTCTCTACCAACACCAGGTCCTTTAACAAAAACTTCAATTTGTTTCATTCCTTTGTCTTTTGCTAAAGAAGAAACTTTTTTAGCTACTTGTTGAGCGATATATGAAGTAGATTTTTTACTATTTTTATAACCTAATAATCCTCCACTACACCAAGCAATAGTATTTCCTTCTAAATCTGTAATAGTTATAATAGTATTATTAAAAGTAGCTTGAATATGAGCTATCCCTACAGGAAAATTTTTTTTACTTTTTTTTGCTTTAACTCTTTTTTTTGATTTAACTTTTTGAGACATAATTAAAACACTCTTCCTTTAAATTATTTAAATTTTTTATCTCCTGCGGAAGTTCTCTTACGACTTTTTTTAGCTGTTTTAGCATTATTTCTAGTTTTTTGACCTCTCACTGGTAATCCCATACGATGACGGATTCCCCTATCGCATCCTATTTCTTTTAATCTTTTGATATTTAAAGCAATTTTTCTTCTTAAATTACCTTCTATATCATATTTATTACATTCACTTTTAATAAGAGTTATTTGTTTTTCACTTATCTCATCTTGTTCGTTGATATTTAATTTTTGTAATATCTTTCTAACAGTTGCTGGACCGATACCGTAGATACTTCTGCTTAACTCAAAAACAATATTTCTCTTTTTTTTATCTTTTGATATCTTTGTCATTTACCAAACTCCTTTGTTTAACCTTGTCTTTGATTATGACGACGTTTTTTCTTATTTATAACATAAACTCTTTTTTTACGACGTACAACGATATCATCATCGCTACGTTTTTTAACAGAAGCTTTAACTTTCATTTAACATTATCCTTTTGTAAAAAACGATAAATAATACGACCGCTATGATCGACTTTCACTTTATCACCTAATTGTATATGAATTCTACGAGTACGTATTTTACCAGATATAAATCCTTCAATAATTCTTTGATCAAGAAGTTGTAATTTAAATCTTGCATTAGGTAACTTACCGACAACTACAGCTATAGCATCAGTAGAACAGTTATTATCAATCGTTTTAGAACTATTATTATCTACCATTATTTTATTATTTTCCTTTTTTTATTCATTTTTATAATTTAAATTATTAATATTTATTTTGTTTTATATCTTTATGATGTTAAAATTTCATATCCTTTATCAGTAACCAAAACTGTATGCTCAAAATGAGCGCTTAAACTTGAATCACAAGTAACAGCAGTCCAACCATCTTTTAGTATTTTAATCTCTTTAGTTCCTAAAGTAAACATAGGTTCAATACAAAAAGTCATACCTGATTCTAAAACATAATCTTTCAAAGCAAAGTCAAAATTAAAAATATAAGGTTCTTCATGTAATTTCTTTCCAATACCATGACCTGAAAAAATCTCTATGATGCCATAATTATGTTTATTACCGAATTTACCAATAGCACGAGAAATATCCGAAATCTTATTGCCAGGTTTCACTTGTTCTATTCCTAAAAATAAAGATTTTTTAGTATTTTCTATAAATTGTTTAATTTTATTTGAAACTGAACCCAAAGAATAAGTCCAAGCTGAATCTACACAATAACCTTTATGTTTGATACCTATATCTAAGGTGACAATATCACCTAATTTAAGAATTCTTGTTTTAGAAGGTAATCCGTGAACTACAACTTCATTCACTGAAATACAAATATAACCCCCGAAGCCTTGATAACCTTTAAAAGCAGAAATAACACCATTTTTTTTCATCAAATCAAAAGCAATCATATCTAAATCAAAGGTAGAAATACCTACTTTTAAAAATTTTAATAATTCTTTTCTTATTAAAGATAAAATCTTTCCCGCCTCTTTCATTATAACGATTTCATCTAATGATTTAATTGATAACATAAAAAAAATAAACAACCTCTAATTATTCTAATTAATTTTTTTAAAATTTAAAAATTTATTTAAAAAAATTTATTATAAATTTTTTGAACATTATTTTTTGCTTTCATATCTTGTATTGATTCTAAAGCGACACCAACAATAATTAAAAGACTAGTCCCACCAAAAGTAATTTGTTTAGATATTGCACTTCCTGCTAAATAATTAATTATATCAGGAGCAGAAGCTAATAAAGTCAAAAAACAACTACCAAGAAAAGTAATTTTAAACATTTCACGAACTATCTTTTTAACAGTAGGTAATCCAGGTTGAACATCTTTTAAATAAGCATTTTGTTTTGACAAATGTTCCGCGACATCTTTCGGATTGATAGTCATAAAAGATGAAAAAAAAGAAAATAACATAATTAATAAAACATAAACAAAAAAATATATTCCTAATTCTGATCGCGATCTTACAAAAATATCAATATATTTAAAAAATGTTCCATTTTTTGGAAAAAATACTGATATTTGTTTTATTAAATTTAAAAAAGCATCCGCAAAAATAATTGGTAAAATACCAGATGTATTTAATTTAATAGGAATGTATTTATCAATTTTATCATTATTTCTATTTATAGCGTAATTAATAGGGATTTTTAAATAAGCTGAAGATAAGATAATTGTTAATATTAATAAAATAAAATAAGAAATTAAAATCCATATACGCTGTATTTCCGAACCATCTGCAAATAACAAATAATCAAAAGTTTTATATAATTTATCTGCCATACCTACAGCTATTAATATAGAAATTCCATTTCCTAATCCCTTAGAAGTTATTAAATCAGCTAACCAAACAGATATAAAAACGCCGACTGTTAAAAAAAAGAGTGTCTGAAATATCAAATTATTAGGTGTATTAGATGATGATAATGGGGATTCAATTTGAATAAATGTCCATCCATGACCTAAAGATAACAAAATAGTCAAAATTCTAGTCAATATATTAATTTTACGTTTTCCTTTTTCTCCTTGTTCTTGCCATTCTTTCATAAAAAGGAATACCTTTTGACTCAATTGAATAACAATAGAAGCAGTAATATAAGGCATAACTCCCAAAGATAAAATACATAAAGAATGATTACTATAAAATAACGATTCCCAAAAATTTTCACTTGACAGTTTTGGCGGTGAATAGTATTTTTTACCTAAAAAAGGAATATAAATTCTAGTACCAATAACATAAACCAAAATAATAAATAAAGTGAAAAAAATTTTTTTAATTGTTTTTTTTTTATCTACTAAAAAATTAATTAATCTTGTCATATAAAACTACCTTATTATTTCTATATTACCACCATTTTGTTCGATAATATCTTTTGCTTTTTTAGAAAATTTACAGGCTTGAACAGTTAATTTCTTAGTTAAATCGCCTTTAGCTAAAACTTTAACCAATAACTTATTATTTTTAATTATTTTATTTTTCAATAATAAATCTTTTGTTATTAAAGAACCGTCTTCAAACAGTTCTAATTCTTTTAAATTAACTATACAATATTTAATTTTATTAAAATTATGAAAACCTCTTTTAGGAATTCTTTGGAAAAAAGGTGTTTGACCACCCTCAAAACCTAATCGAGTACCACCGCCAGTACGAGCTAACTGACCTTTATGACCTTTACCCGAGGTTTTACCGTTTCCGCTTCCAGGTCCACGTCCTAAACGTTTAACTGTTTTTCTAGCACCTTTAACAGGTTTTAATAAATGTAACATCTTAATTGCTCTCTTTATTAATAATTTCTTCAACTACAACTAAATGATGAATTTTTTTAATAATGCCTCTGATAACTTCAACATTATCTTTTATAACTTTTTGATTAATCTTTTTCAAACCTAAAACATTAGCGTTTTTAATTTGATTTGGAGTTCTCCCGATTAAACTTTTTTTTAATGTAATTGATAATTTTTTCATTTTTGTTTACCTTTAAATCTTGCTACTAAATTAATGCCTCTAGTTTTTTCTACATCCTTGATAGTTCTTAGTTTTTGTAATCCGATCATTAAAGCTCTTAAAGTATTTATAGGTGTTCTTGAACCTAAAGATTTTGCTGAAATATCACGAATACCTACTAATTCAAAGACGGTTCTAGCCGCTCCTCCAGCAATAATGCCTTTACCTTTTGCAACAGGTTTTATTAAAGTTTTAGAAGCGCCATACTCACCGATAACTTCGTGAGGAATAGTAGTTCCTGCAAGTGGAATTGTAACTAAATTATTTTTCGCTTTCTCTAATGCTTTTTTTATAGCATCTAAAATTTCTTGAGCTTTAGCGCTTGCAAAACCTACTCGACCTTTTTTATCTCCGACAACAACTAAAGCAGAAAAACGTAAACGGCGTCCGCCTTTTACAACTTTAGTAATTCTATTAATTAAAATTACTTTTTCTTGAAAAATACTATTTACTTTTTTAAAATTATTTTTGTCTCTTGAATTGTTTATATTAATCAAAATATTAATCCCTCTTCTCTTGCAACATTCGCTAAAGTTTTTATACGTCCATGATATAAACGTCCATCACGATCAAAAACAACTTTACTAATACCTTTTTGTAAAGCTTTATGAGCGATAATTCTTCCGATATCTGCAGCTACTTTATTATTAATTATACTAGCTTTAATTTCTTTACTATGAGCGCTGCATAAAGTAACTTTATTTTTGTCATCGATTATCTGAACATAAAAATATTTTTTCGAATAAAAAACATTTAAACGAGGTCTTTCTGAGGTACCTATTATTTTTTTTCTTAAACGTAAATGACGTTTTTTACGTAAAGATGTTGATGATTCTTTATTTATCATTATGTAAATAAATATCCTTTCTTATTTTTTAGCACTTTTTCCTGCTTTACGATGAACATAAGCACCAGCTAAACGAATTCCTTTACCTGTATAAGGTTCTGGTTTGCGTAATTTTAATATTTTAGCAGCAAATTGTCCTACAAATTGTTTGTCTATACCTCGAATAATAATTTGTTTATTCTTTATAATCTCTATTTCAACATCAGAAGGAATAGGTAAAAAAACAACATGAGAAAAACCTAAATTAAAAATTAAATTAGAGCCTTCTTTTTTAACAACATAATCTAACCCAACAATTTCAATCTTTTTTACAAACAAATTAGTTAAACCTGAAATCATATTAAATAATAAAGCACGTGTAGTACCATGAATTTTTTTCATAAAAACTTCATTATTTGGTCTTGAAATTTTAATTAAATTATCTTTAATATCGATATTTAATGAAGGGTTTATTTGATATTTTAATTTATGTGAAGAAGATTCGATATGAATTAAATTTTGTTCTCCAATTTCGACTTTAATTCCCTCAGGAATTGAAATGGATTTTTTTCCTATTCTTGACATTATAGTCTCCTTATATAAATTACCAAATATAAGCTAAAACTTCTCCACCTATATTATTAGCTAAAGCTTCATAATCTGTCAAAATACCCTTTGAAGTAGAAATTAAAGCTATTCCTAAACCATTTAAAACTCTAGGTATTTTTTTAACAGAAACATGTTTGGATACTCTTTTTAAACCTAAAATGGTTCTTTGTTTATTACCATGATATTTTAAAGAAATTGTAATATTTCTTCTTGCCTCATCTACAAAAAAACCTTTAATAAAGCCTTCTTTTCTTATAACTTCTAACATTTTTATTTTTAATTTAGAACAAGGAACCGAAACTTTTTCATGAAACATTGCATTAGCATTACGTATTCTTGTTAATAAATCAGCAATAGGATTCGTAATCATAATTTTTCTTATTCTCCTTTTTACCAACTAACTTTCTTAACACCAGGTAATTCACCTTTGTTAGCTAATTCGCGAAATTTAATTCTAGATAAACCGAATTTTCTAATATATCCTCTTGATCTACCATCAATTTGATCTATATTTTTAAGACGAACTGGTGAAGATTGAACTGGAAGTTTTGATAACCCTTTGTAATCTTTTTTTCTTCTTAATTCAAGACGTTTTTCTATATATTTTGCAAATATTTCTTTTTGTTTTTGGTTTTTAACAATTTTAGATTTCTTTGCCATTCAACAACTCCTTATTTAATGTTTTTGTATTTATTAAAAAAATATTTATTAAAAATTTTATTTTCTGAAAGGCATTCCATAAAATTCTAATAATTTTTTAGCATCTTTATCGTTTTTAGCTGTAGTAACAATACAAATATCCATACCACAAACTTTTTTAACTTTGTCTAAATCAATTTCAGGAAAAACAATTTGTTCTTTTATCCCTAATGAGTAATTTCCTCTACCATCGAAAGATTTAGGGCTAATACCTCTAAAATCTCGAGTTCTTGGTAAAACTATTTTAATTAACTTATTTAAAAAAAATTCTTTTTTATGACCTCTTAAAGTAACTTTTAAACCAATAGGCATTCCTTCTCTTAATTTAAAATTAGAAATGGATTTTTTAGCTTTAATAATTACAGGTATCTGTCCACTAATTAAAGTTAACTGTTCATACAATTCGTCTAAAATTTTAACATTAGAAATAGCTTCGCCTACAGACATATTAATAACTATTTTTTCTATTTTAGGAACTTGCATTACTGATTTAAAATTAAAAATTTCTTTTAAAGCAAAAAACGAATTTTTTGTGGTCAAATCAATATTTTGTTTTTTCATTTATTATCTACCTTTTTTATATTATGATACATCCAACAAAACACCAGTTTTTTTTGAATAACGAACTTTTTTTCCTGATTCATGACGGAATCCGACACGAGTTGGAATGTTTTTTTCAGGATCAATTAAAGCTACATTAGAAATATGAATAGGCATTTCTTCTTTAACTATATTTCCTTTTTTTTCATCTTTAGAAGGATTTTTATGTTTTGTAGCTATATTTACACCTTCCACTAAAACTTTTTGTTCTTTAAAAAAAATTTTTATTACTTTTCCGGTTTTGACAGTTTTATTACCTTTTTCATCAATAAAAAAACGATCTTTTCCAGAAATAATAGCTACTATATCTCCTACTTTAATATACATCATATTTCCTCATATTACAAAAACTTTTTCAGCTAAAGAAAGAAATTTAGAAAATTTACTATCTTTTAGTTTTTGATTTTTAACTACAGGTCCAAAAATCCTTGTTCCTTTTAAAGTCATATCATCTTTGATAATAACTACTGCGTTATCATCAAATTTAATATAAGAACCATTTTTTCCTGCTAAACCTTTTTTAGTACGTAAAATTAAAGCTTTAGATTTTTCTCCTGATTTTACCATTCCGGATGGAATACTTTTTTTAATAGCAACCACAACAACATCGCCTATTTGAGCATAACGTCTTTTACTGGAACCAGGAATATTAATAACTAAAACTTCTTTAGCGCCACTATTATCAGCTACTTTTAAACGACTATTTACTTGAATCATATTATTCTTTTACCTTATTTTTGCTCAAAATAACATTTAATAAACGAAATTTTTTAGTTTTAGATACAGGTCTTCTTTCTGCAAAAGAAACAAGATCACCTATTTTAGCAATTTCATTTTCGTCGTGAATATAAAATTTGCTAGTTTTTTTAATTCTTTTTTTATATAAAGGATGTTTATTATAAGAATTAACAGCTACAACAACTGTTTTTTGCATTTTATCAGAAACAACGACACCTGAAAAAACTTTTTTATTATTATCACGCATAATTTTCACCTCTTTTTTTAAAAATATTTTAAAAAACAAAAATATATTAATTTATTTTTTTTATTTATCAATTATTTAAATAAAATTAAAATTAAAAAAATATTTTAATTTTATTTAAAAATTATTCATTTGAAACGATTGATACTAAACTTTCATTTTTATTATTGATTTTAGACATTTCTTTTTCACGAATAATTGTTTTAATTTGTCTAATATTTTTTTTTATCTTACGAATACGAGATGTATCTTTTAATTTAACTAAATTCAAATTTAATTTAGCATCAAATAATTCTTCTTTTAAATTGATAATTTTTTTATTCATTTCATCATCAGACATTTTACGAATTTCTTTGATCATCATGATTCTTGGCCTCTTTTAACTATTTTTGTAGTAATAGGTAATTTATGTGAAGCTAATCTTAAAGCTTCTATTTCTATTTTATCTAAATTATTAGCATCACTAACTTCGAATAGAACTTTACCTTTTTTAACAACTGCAACCCATAATTCAGGATTACCTTTACCAGAACCCATTCGAACTTCTAAAGGTTTTCTTGTTAAAGATAAAAAAGGGAAAATGTTCAACCAAACTTTTCCTTCTCTTTTCATATGACGTGTCATCGCTATACGAGCAGATTCTATTTGTTGGCTAGTAATCCATGCTCCTTTTTTTGCAATCAAACCATAATTACCATTAATAATTCTATTTTGACCTTTTGATTTTCCTTCATAACTTATACGATGAGGACGACGATATTTAGTCTTTTTTGGCATTAACATAATATATTATGTACCCCTCTTTTTGATTATATTAAGACGTGCTTTTTTTAAAATTTTTCTTATCAACAAAATGTCTTTTATTATTATTTTTTTTATTTTCATATTGAGAAGAAAATATTTGTCTAGTATCTGCGATGGTTTTATTAGGTAAAACCTCACCATGATTAATAATTACTTTAACACCTAAAACACCATAAGTAGTATGGGCTTCTTCAAAAGCGTAATCAATATCAGCTCTCAAAGTATTCAAAGGAACAACTCCCATAGAAATAGAATCTCTTCTAGCTTTTTCAGCTCCACCTAAACGACCTGTAATAATAATCTTAATACCTTTAATGCCACTTTTTAAAGCTTTTTGAATAGCTGATTTTAAAACAGCTTTATAAAAAGCTCTTTGTTGCAATTGCATAGCGATATTTTGAGCAACTAAAACAGCAATTTTATTAATTGCTTTTACTTCGAAAATATTAATTTGAACTTTTTTATTAATTAATTTTTCTATGTTATTAATTAAACTATTTTTATTCTTATTTTCCGGACCTTGAATGATACCTATTTTTGAAGTATATAAATCTATTTCAATAAATTCATCATTTGATTTTTTTAAACGTTTGATTTCTATTTGAGAAATAGTTGATTTAGGATAATGATTTTTAATTAAAGTTCTAATTTTAAAATCTTCACCGACTAAAAAAGGAACTTTTTTATCAACATCATACCATTTAGATTCCCAAGTCCTAATTATTCCTAATCTCAAACCATTAGGATTACTCTTTTGACCCATTTACTTGCATCTCCTGAATTTCTTTTTTAAATGAAGAAAGAAATATTTTTACACGACTCATTCTTTTTTTTCTTTTATCTGTTTTGCCTTTAGCTCTCGGAAATAAACGAGGCAAACGTAAACCTTCATCGACAAATATTTCTTTAACAAATAAATCATCTTTATCAAAATTAAAATTATGAACAGCATTTGCAACAGCACTTTTTAATAATTTAAAAATAACAGGAGCAGACGATTTAGAAGTAAACATTAAAATAGCTTCTGCTTCTTTAACATGCTTACCACGTATTAAATCAGCAACTAAACGTGCTTTTCTGGGAGTAATAGGTATTGGACTTGTTACAGCTTTAACTTTCATATAAATACCTTCTTTAAATTATTTTTTTGAAACTTTTTTATCGCCTTTTGCATGACCGCGAAAAGTACGAGTACGTGAAAATTCTCCTAATTTATGATTAACCATATCTTCAGTAATAGAACAACTAATATACTCTTTTCCATTGTAAACATCAATTTTATGTCCAACAAAAATAGGTAAAATAACGCTTCTACGAGAACGAGTTTTAATAGCTTTTTCAGTTTTATTTTGTTTTTGTTTCATTACTTTAAGTAAAAGGGATTCATCACAAAAAGGACCTTTTTTAATTGAACGAGTCATATTTTATACACCTATAAATCTATTTTTTGCAATTTTTTAAAATCAACTTATTAGAATTTTTATTTTTCTTACGTGTTTTAACACCAAGAGCTTTTTTACCCCAAGGAGTCATAGGAGCTTTACGTCCAATAGGAGCGCGACCTTCACCACCACCATGTGGGTGATCATTAGGATTCATAGCTGAACCTCTAACAGTAGGTCTTATAGATAAATAACGACTTCTTCCAGCTTTACCATTACGAATTAATTTATAAAATTCGTTTCCTAATACTCCTATTGTAGCTCTACATTCAGATAAAAATTTTCTTGTTTGACCAGAAGATAAACTTAAAACAACATATTTACCCTCTTTTTTAATAATTTGAGCCGAAGTACCAGCACTACGAGCTAATTGGCCACCTTTACCAGGTTTTAATTCAATATTATGAACTAAAAAACCTTCAGGAATATTTTTTAAAGGTAAAGTGTTTCCGACTCTAATATCAGATTTTTCTCCTGAAAAAATTTTATCTCCTACTTTAACATCTTTTGGAGTCAAAATATATCTTTTTTCTCCATCAACGTAATTAATTAAAGAAATATTACAATTACGGTTAGGATCATATTCTATAGTAGATAATTTTCCAGGTATATTATCTTTATTGCGTTTAAAATCAATAATACGATATTTTTGTTTAACTCCGCCACCACGATGTCGTACTGTTATTTTGCCTTGATTATTTCTTCCGCCTGTGCTCTTTTGAGGAACTAATAAACTTTTTTCAGGAGTAGAAGTTGTAAGTTCTCTGAAATCTTGTAGACTCATGTTACGATGTCCATTAGACGTAGGCTTATATTTTTTAATAGCCATAATAAGTGTCCTTTCTTTAAATTTAAAAATTATACTAAATTATTTTTGTTTTTCTTCATTAAAAACATTTATTCTTTGTGCTGGAAATAATTTAACAATTGCTTTTTTGTAACCAGAAGTATAACCTTGAAATTTACCTTTTTTTTTAAATTTAGGTAATACATTAATAACATTAACAGAAAAAACTTTTACTTTAAAAATATGTTCTATAGCTTTTCTGATTTCTATTTTATTAGATTCTTTTTTAACCTTAAAAGTATATTCATTATTAATTTCCATTTTTTTATTAGTAGATTCAGTGATAATCGGATCGTGAATCAAGTCATAATATTTAATCATTATCTAATAGCCTCCTCTAAATAATCAATGGCTTTTTTATCTATAATAAGATTTTTGGCATTTAAAATTTGATAAACACTAACATGCGTAACAGTTTCTAAAGTTACATTAGATAAATTATTAGTAGAACGAACTAAATTATCATTTAATTCATTAACTATTATTAAAACTTTGTTTTTACCAATTTTAATTTGTTCTAAACATTTTTGAAAATATTTTGTTTTATGACTTTCTATATTAAAAAAATCAATTACCATTAAATTATTTTTTTCTTTTTGCAAAGATAAAGCTGATTTCATAGCTATTTTTCTAATCTTAGCATTAACTTTGAAAGAATATTTTCTTGGTTTCGGACCAAAAGCAACTCCTCCGCCTCTCCATAAAGGAGAACGAATAGAACCATGACGAGCATTACCTGTTCCTTTTTGAGCCCAAGGCTTTCTTCCTCCACCTGAAACAACTGCTCTATTTTTGGTACAATGTGTACCTTGGCGCATCGCTCCTCTTTGTTGATTCACGACATCATATAAAACTTGTTGATTAATTTTGGTACCGAAAACATTTTCGGATAAAGTGATCTCTGATACAATTTCACCTTGTTGATTAAATAAATTACATTTAGGCATCATGATACTTCCTTATTTTTTTTAACAGCAGATTTTATAATTACAAAACTTTTATTAGGACCTGGAATACTTCCTTTAATCAAAAATATCCCTTTATCTGAATCAACACTATAAAGAGTTAAATTTTGTAAAGTAACCTGCTCATGACCTAATTGACCAGGTAATTTTTTACCTGTAATATTACCTTTAATAGGACCCATAGAACCAGGTCTTCTATGATATCTAGAACCATGACTTTCAGGACCACGGCTTTGATTATGTCTTTTAATAGAACCCGAAAAACCTTTTCCTTTGTTAATACCTGTTACATCTATAATTTCTTTAGAAGAAAATAAATTTTTTTCTAAAATAGTGCCTTCTGGTAAATCTGATAATTCATTAACTATATTAGAACCAAAAGAAATTTCTCTAACAAAATATTTAGGTTCGATTTTATTCTTTTTAAAATGTCCTAAAACAGGTTTTTTCATTAATTTTTCTTTTTTAGAATCAAATCCTAATTGTGTCGCTTGATAACCATCTGTTTCCAAATTTTTTTGTTGTAAAACAACATTATTAGACACATCAACTACAGTAACAGGAATTAAAAATCCTTCTTCAGTGAAAACCTGAGTCATTCCTATTTTTTTTCCTAAAATTCCCTTAGCCATTTTATCCTCTTTCTTAAATTTAAAAAAACAAAATTATTTCAAAAAAATATTTTTAAATATTTTTCTTTAAAAAAATATTAACAGTAGAATATTTTTAAATGTTTTTCTTTAAAAAAATATTAACAGTAGAAGGTAATTTAATATACATTAAAGCATTTATTATTTCAGGACTAGGATTAACAATCTGAATTAAACGTTTATGAGTGAAACGTCCAAATTGTTCTCTACTATCTTTATTAACAAATGGAGAACGAATAACAGTAAAAATTTCTCTTTTTGTTGGTAATGGTATTGAACTTATTCTTTCAGCACCTATTTTTATAATACTATCAGTAATTTTTTGGGCCGCTTGATAAGTTACGTTACGATCATAAGATTTTAAAATAATCTTTATAACTTCTTTATTTTGTGCCTTTTCTTTAACCATTTTTTAATAAAACCTTTCGTGACAATTATGATTAAAATATAAAAAATAATTTATAATAAAAGTTTTCTTTAATAAATAATAAATAATTTTATATTTTTTAATATTCAATAAATTACAAAAAATTAAATATTACAAAATATAAAATAATATTTAACTCAAAAAAAACTTATTAAAAAAGACAATCATTTAAATTATATATTAAATAACACATCATTACAATATAAAATTGTTATTTATCATTATTAAAAGTTTTAAAAAAACATATCATATCTTAATATAACACAAAAATCTATTTAACAAAAAAATATTTTTAAAATTAACAAATTCATATTTAGAAATTTTTAACAGCAACTCTTAATTTAGCAGAACGACTTCTAGGATTAGATTCTATTTCTTCTTCGCTAGGATAAATAATTTTTTTATTAACAAGACTTAAAGGAGTAGGAGGAATGTCTTTTTCTAAAAAAGGTAATTTAGGATGTATTTTAGATTGAATATTGTTTTTAAAAAATTTTTTAACTAAACGATCCTCTAAAGAATGAAAACTAATAACAACGATTCTGCCATTTGGTTTTAACAAATCAAGACTTTGTTGTAAAGCTTCTTCTAAACATTTTAATTCTTGATTAACTTCCATCCTTAATGATTGAAAAATTCTTTTGGCGCTATGACCTCTCTTTTTTTTCATATATAAAGGATAAAATTTATCTGTTATTGCTACTAATTCTAAAGTGTTAGTTAAAGGTCTTCTTTTGATAATTTCTCGAGCTATTAATCCAGATTTAGGCTCTTCTCCATAAAATAAAAAAATTTTTTTTAATTCTGAAAAACTATAATTATTAACAATATAAGAAGCATCTATTTTTTGTTTAATGTCCATTCTCATATCTAATAAAGAATTTTGTAAATAACTAAATCCTCTTGTATTATCTTCTATTTGAAAAGAAGATAAACCTAAATCAAAAACAATACCATCAATTGAAGAAATATTTCTTTTTGATAATTCTTCTTTTAAAAAAGAAAAATTATTATGAATCAAAAATATTTGTTTTTTATTTTCAAATTTCTTTTTACATTTTTGAATTGCGTAAAGATCACGATCAAAAGAATACAAATAACCTTCATTAAGTTTATTTAAAATAGATTCACTATGCCCACCACCACCCAAAGTAGCATCTACATAAATTCCTTTAGGATTTATATTTAAATATTCTATAATTTCTTTATTTAAAACTGGAATATGTTTGAATAATGACAATTTATACGACCTCTAAAAATAATAATTTATTTTCATTAAATTAAAATATAATTTTTTTAATTAAAGGTAATATTAAAATTTCCATTCACAATTTCTGATAAAGCCTTACTTAATATTTTATTACCTTCGATATCATCAACATCTAATTTATGTTCTTCTATAACATGGGCGATTTTACTAGACAAATAAGCTAATTTATATTTAGAATCAATTCTTTTTAATAATTCATCAATAGAAGGATAATTTAAACCTTCTTTTTTATTTTTAAACATAAAAATTTCAATTTCCTTTTTTTAAAATTTCTTTTGAATAAAAATTAATAATATTTTTAATTTTATGACGTTCGGCAGTAATAATAGACATAATTTTATTTACAGCGTTTTTAATTTCATCATTAAACACAATATAATCACATTTATAAGCTAATTTCATTTCTTCCGAAGCTCTCAATATTCTTTTTTTAAGTTCTTCTTCTGTTTCAGTATCTCTTTTTCTCAAACGTTCTTTTAAAACTTCTTTATAAAGAGGTGAAATAAAAATGAAAACGCTATCTTTATTAATTTTATGTTTTTGAATTTTCAAAACACCTTCAATATCGATTTCTAAAAGAACTTCTTTGCCTTCTTCTAATTTTTTTAAAGTTTCTTTATAAGGAGTACCATAATAATTATTGACAAATTCACTATATTCTAAAAAAAAATTTTCTTCAATTTTTTTTTCAAAATCTGCTTTATTTATGAAAAAATAATCTTTTCCTTCTTGTTCTCCTTTTCTAGGTTTCCTTGTAGTATAAGAAACAGAATAACAAAAATTATTATTAACTTGATTTAATAAAGCTGATTTGATCGATCCTTTTCCGACGCCAGATGGTCCTGAAATTACTATCATTAAACCTTTACTATGTAATTTCATATATAAACCTATTTATAATTTTCCTAATTTTAAAATTAAATAACTAAATTTAATAACTTATTTTTAATATAAATAACTTTCAAAATTTTACGATTTTGAATTAAAAAATTAATTTTATCATTTTGCAAAGCGTTTTTTAAAATCGTATCTTGCGTTTCATCTTTTAAAACAAAAATTTTTGATTTCAATTGCCCATTTATTTGAATAACAATCTCAACTTTTTCATTTGCTATCTCTATTTTTTGATAAGAAGGCCATTGAGAATAAACTAATTCTTCTTTAGAAAATAAAAATCTTTCATTTAACTCTTCTGTTAAATGAGGTGCAATAGGATTTAATAATTTTAAAAAAATTCGAATTTGATTATGATTTATTTTTTTCTCTTTATACACTTTATTAATAAAAATCATTAATTGACTAATAACCTTATTAAATTTTAATTTCTCGTAATTATCAGTTACTATTTGAATAGTTTGATTTAATATCGGTTCTAAAATAGAACAATCTTCATCTATCAAAAACAATGAAAAAATATTATAAATCCTATTTAAAAAACGCTGAATTCCTTTGAAACCGCTTTCACACCAAACCTTATTATCTTCTAAAGGACCTAAAAACATAATATAAAGTCTTGTGGCGTCAGCGCCATATTTCTCCAAAACTAAAGAAGCATTAACACTATTGTCTTTGGACTTGCTCATTTTTAGATTATCTTCGCCTAAAATCATTCCTTGATTAACTATTTTATTAAAAGGTTCTAAAGATGAAACTAATCCTAAATCATATAAAAATTTATGCCAAAAACGAGAATATAATAAATGTCCTACAGCATGTTCTTTTCCACCTATATAAAGATCTACAGGTAAAAAATAATCTAAAAATTTTTTAGCCTCACAAGTATTAATATCTTGTATACCTAAATCATTTCTTAAAATATATGCTATATAATACCAAGAACTACCAGCTGTTTGTGGCATAGTGTTAGAATCTCTTTTATATTTTTTACCATCTTTTTCAAAATATAACCATGAAGTAACTTTGGATAAAGGAGATTGCTCATCATTTGAATTTTCAATTTTATCTAATGAAGGAAGTTCTAAAGGTAAATCTTTATCTTCTTCTAAATAAATATTATTATTTGCATCATAAGAAACTGGGAATGGTTCGCCCCAATATCTTTGACGAGAAAAAAGCCAATCACGCATTTGATAAGCATAATGAACATGACCTAAATTATCTTTTTCAGATATTTCGATAATTTTATCATTAGCTTCTTCAATATTAAGACCATTTAAAAAAGAACTATTTATAAATATATCTTTTTCTGACATCGAATGATACTTATCGAAATTATTAACATTATATTCTAATTCATCAAATTTTAAAATAGGAATTATTTCTAAATTATATTTTTTAGCGAAACAAAAATCTCTTTCATCGCAAAAAGGAACCAACATAATAGCTCCTGTAGCATAAGAAGGAAGGACATAATCAGATATCCAAATAGGAATTTTTTTCTTATTAAAAGGATGAACAACGTAACTGCCGATAAAAACACCTGTTTTTTCCTTATTAATATTTCTGTTTAAATCTGTTTTTTTCTTTGTTTCTTCTAAATAGAATTCGACAGAATCAATAAATTCTTTTTTAATTAAAACATCAACTAAAGGATGTTCTGGCGCTAAAACTAAAGCACTTACTCCGAAAATAGTACTTGGTTTAGTCGTGAAAACTTCTAAAAAATGATTATTTTCTGATAAAACAGGAAAGGAAAAAATAAAACCTTTTTTTTTGCCTATCCAATTTTTTTGAATATCTTTTAATTGAACAGACCAATCTAATAAATCTAAATCTTTTAACAACCTATCGAGATAATTAGTAATTTTTAAAACCCATTGTTTCTTTTTCTTTTTGACAACTGGATAATTACCTCTCTCTGAAAAAACGCCTTTTTCTGTAGAAATAATTTCATCATTAGCCAAAACTGTTCCTAATTTTTCACAAAAATTAACTTCTACATCTTGTAAAACAGCTAATTTATGTTCATAAAATTTTTTAAAAAACCATTGAGTCCAACCATAAAAATAAGGATCGGAAGTAGATAATTCTTTATCCCAATTAACTCCTTTACCTAACATCTTTATTTGTTTTTTAAAATTTTCTATATTCTCATAAGTGAAATATTTCGGATTTTTTCCTGTTTTTAAAGCATATTGTTCAGCGGGTAATCCAAAAGAATCCCAACCAAAAGGATGAAAAACATTATATCCTTGCATTCTTTTAAATCTGTTAACAATATCGCTGGCAGTATAACCTTCAATATGCCCAATATGCAATCCAGAAGAAGAAGGATAAGGAAACATATCTAAACAATAAAATTTTTTCTTACTAAAATCATAACTTGTTTTAAAAGTTTGTTTTCTTTCCCAATTCAACTGCCATTTTAATTCTATTTTACGAAAATCATAAATTAACATAACAAAACCTTTATTTTAATATTTTTTTAAACAAATAAAATAATTAAATTATGATAAATTACTTTCTACATAATTAACGATATCTTTTACAATTTTAAATTGTTGCATAGCTTCGTCACTAATTTTAAGATCAAAAAATTCTTCTAATTCAATTACTAATTCGACAGCATCGAAAGAATCTAAAGCTAAATCTTCTTTCAATCTGGTTTCTAAAAAAATCTTATCTTCTTCTATAGATTTTCTTTTACAAATAATTTTTTTAACCTTATCAAAAATCATTTAAACTCCTATATAATATAAATAAATTTAACAAAATAAAAAATTAAATATAAAATTATACAAAAAATAAATTATATATAATTATATAATATTTTTTATATAGTTTTATATTTAATTGATATAATCAAAATTTTTTTAAATTTATTTAACAAAAAACATATCTCATGATAAAAACAAAAATTTTTAATTATATAAATAATAAAAAACAAAAAATATAATTCAAAATTTCTTTTTATGATTTTTCAATTTATTCAAAATTTGTTCTGCTTCTTTAAAAAGTTTATAAAAAATAAGACATTCTTCATACATTTTTTCAATAAATATCGGATCTCTTTTGATTTCTTTCACTTTAGCATTTTGATAACTTTGGAATACCAAAAAAAAAGCTTTTTCAGAAGAAGAACAATACATCTGTGCTTGTACTTGAGCATAATAATAAATAGGAATTTGATCTTTAAGAAAAAAATTTTTCCAAGTTTTAGAATTAAAAGATATAGGACATTTAATTTCTAATAAGCTTTTTGTTTCTTCATTCCAACCATCTAAAGATGCTGAAAAAAATTCTTTAACACAAACTAAGGGTTTAAATTCTGTTTTATTAATATCATTAAAAAAATTTCTAGCTTTAGGTTCTAAAGCTCTTCCATGACGCATAAACTCATTATCTTCTATTTTCTCATCAAAAAGTTTTCTTTTAAAAAGATTTTGTTTGTTTTCGAAAGGATTTAGACCCATAATTATTGCTACTTCTGAAGCATTAATATATTTTTTTCTATGTTCGTGCCAATCACTAGAATTTTGTTCTAAATCAAAATTGTTCATTAAAAAACCTTTCTTTTTTTATAATTTAAAAAATTATTAAAATAATAAAAATAATAATTCTAATTATTACATAAAATAAAAAAATATTTTAAACAAATTTATTTTTATTAAAAAATAATTAATATATCTTTTAAAATTATTTTTTAATAATAAAAAATATATAAAAAAAATAAAAGATAATATTTTTTTAAAAATCAAAAAAATAATCTAAATTTTCTACATTTTTTCTAAAATAGGTACTCCTAACATTTTCAATCCTTCTTTTAAAACAATTAAAACACTTTTAATCAATAAAATATTAGCATATTGTAATTTTAAATCATCATTATTTAAAATTTTTTCTTTTTCATAAAATTTATTAGCATTTTTGG
Organism: Candidatus Phytoplasma sp. AldY-WA1; assembly: GCF_020312115.2. NCBI lineage: Bacteria > Bacillati > Mycoplasmatota > Mollicutes > Acholeplasmatales > Acholeplasmataceae > Candidatus Phytoplasma > Candidatus Phytoplasma sp. AldY-WA1. The sequence continues at coordinate 6,723 of NZ_JAHRHX020000004.1, read as the reverse complement.
CTAATTGAAAAAGATATCTAGCTAAAACACTGGGCATATTAGACTCTTGAACTTTTTTTAATACAGAATCAAATTGATCCATTAATCTAATCAAAACATAATAATGGAATTTTTCATAATAAGGATTTAAATCATTTTTTGTTAATTCATTATTATAAAAATCTTGTTTTTGAATAATAGAATTTAGTCTAACTACCGTATATTGTAAATAAGGACCTGTATTGCCTTCGAATTTTAACATTTTTTCTAAATCAAATTCTATATCTAAATGACGATCATTTTTTAAATCATTAAAAATAATAGCCCCAATAGATATTTGACGAGATATTTCATTTATCTTTTCTGGAAAAAAATTTCTATCTTTTATTATATTTTTAACTTCTATTTCTGCTTTATTAATTATATCTTTTAATCTAAAATTATTATTTTCTCTTGTAGATATTTTAATATTTTGAAATAAAATTAAACCGAAATTAATATGTTCTAATTGTAAATTTTCGTAACCAATCTTATTAATTACTGATTTTAATTGTTGATAATGTAATTTTTGTTCATTGCCTACTACATATAAACATTTAGAAAAATTAAATTTTTGATAACGATCTAAAACACATGCTATATCTCTTGTTAAATAAAGCGTACTTCCATTTTTTTTCTGTATTAAAGCTGGTGGTAAATCATTTTCTAAAGGAATAACATAAGCTTCATCATCTAATACAAGTATTTTTTTATTCTTGAGCTCTTCTAATAATTGAATTGCTTTATCATGAAAAAAAGATTCACCAATATAATAATCAAATGAAACTCCTAATAAATCATAAATTTGATGAAATTCTTTTAAAGAAATTTCTTTAAAATGTTTCCATAATTCAGTTATTTCTTTATCTTTATTTTCTAAAAGATAAAAAATTTTTCTAGCTTGCTCATCTAATTGTTTATTTTTAATCACTTCTTGATGAAATAAAATATAAACTCTTTGTAATTCATTAATAGGATCTTTTAACATATTTTCTTTTTTAGCCCATTTTTTATAAGCTAAAATTAATTTTCCAAATTGAGTACCCCAATCACCTAAATGATTAATGCTAATAGTTTTAAAACCTAATTTTTGATAAACTTTTTGTAAAGAATTACCGATAACTGTAGAACGTAAATGTCCAATAGAGAAGTTTTTAGCTATATTTGGCGAAGAATAATCCAAAACTACTACTTGATTATTAAATTCTTTTTGACAATAACTCTCATCGCTATTCAAAATATTCAATAAAATTTTTTGAGTGATTTTTTTTCTATTTAATTTAATATTTAAAAAACCATTTTGAAAAAACACATTTTCTATTTGTTCTAACTTTATTAAATCTTTTTTTAAAACTTCAAAAATTTCTAATAAATTTTTTTTAAAAATTTTAACATAACTAAACAAGGGTATAAAAAAATCAAATTTATCTTCTTTAAAATTATTTTGTAAAAATATAGAACAAACATATTTATCATTTAAATTTTTTTCTATTTTTGTTTTAATTTTTTTCAAATACATAAAAAATACCCTTGATTATTTATTATTTTATAATTTATTTAATTTGATTCTATTTTATTCAAAAATTCTTGAAAATGTAAAGGCAAAGAGGTTTCGAATTTTAATTTTTCACCAGTAAAAGGATGAGTAAATTCTAATTTTTTGGCATGTAATAACTGTTGTTGTAAAGTTTGTTTTTTGGGACCATATAAACAATCACCACAAATAGGATGTTTTAAATAAGATAAATGAACTCTAATTTGATGCATTCTGCCTGTTTCTAATTTTAATTCTAATAAAGAAAATTTCTCAAACTTATTTAAAATTCGAAAATGAGTAATAGAAGGTTTACCTTGTAACGAAACTTCCATTTTTAAACGATTGTGAATACTTCTTCTTATAGGAATATCAAAAGTACCATAATCATAACCTAAAAAACCATAAATCAAAGCCCAATAAATTCTTTTTATTTCTCTCTTTTTAATTAATTTTTGCATTCTAATTACAGCTTCTTCTGTTTTTCCTATAACTATTAAACCTGTAGTATCTTTATCAAGACGATGAATAATTCCGGGTCTATTTCCTCCTGAAAATTTAAAATCTTTAATTTGATAATACAATCCATTAATTAAAGTAACTCCAGAATAACTAGGAGAAGGATGAACTATTAAATTTTGAGGTTTATCAATAACAACTAAATATTGATCCTCATAAATTATTTTTAATTTTAAATTAATAGGATCAAAAATATTAGAAGAAAAATTTTTTTCAATATCAGGAACTTTTATTGTATCATTTATTTTTAATAAATAACTTTTTTTAGATATTTTATCATTAACAATAATTTTGCCAGAATCAATTAAAGAACAACAATGTTTTCTACTAATATTTAATTTTTTTGTCAAAAAAAGATCTAAACGTATATTTTTTTCTTTATCTTGAACGATTAATAATCTCATAATTCACCAAAAAATTCCAAAAGAAATTCAATTTTAATAAAATAAACAAAAAATGTACCATGTCAAAAAACATAAATACATTTTTATTATAAAACTATCTAAATATCTAATTTAAAAAAAATATAAAATATTATTTTTTTAAAATTTATTAAATTATTTATTTATATTTTTTTAATTCAATAATTTTTAATTTAATGAATTAATATCGTCTTTTGTATCTGAAAATTTTGTCGAATCAGAATCATTAATTTCATAAACTTTTTCTTCTTGTTTATCTTCTTCTATTTGTCTTTCAATTTCTTTTTGTTTTTGTTCTTCCACTTGTTTTTCTTTTTGTTTTTGTTCTTCTGCTTGTTTTTCTTGTTCTTTTTGTTTATCAAACCAGCTCAATTTATTTGTTTCTGCTATTTCTTGAATATCTTTTTTATTAAGAGTTTCAATTGCTAATAAATATTCTGTAATCTTAATAAATAATTCTTTATTTTCGGAAATTATTTTCTTAGCTGTTTCATAACAATTAAATATAATTTTTTGTATAGTTTGATCAATTTCTAAAGCTTTAGGATCTGAAAAGTTTTTATGAAAATTATTACCTTCTTCAAATTGAGTTAAACCTAAATCACTCATTCCGAATATAGTAACCATTTTTTTAGCAATATTAGTTGCCATTTTAAAATCTTGATAAGCGCCATTAGAAACATCATCTAAAAATAATTCCTCTGCTGCACGCCCTCCTAAAAAAGAAGTAATTTCTGCTAATAATTGTTGTTTAGATGAAAAAAAACTTTCTTCTTCGTTAGAAAATAAATTATAACCACCCGAATTACCACGCGGAATAATAGTTACTTTTTCTACTTTTCGAGAATCTTTTAATTTTAACCCAATAACAGCATGACCTGCTTCATGATAAGAAATCATTTTCTTTTCTTTTTCAGAATATTTAACACTTTTTTTAGCTGGTCCCATTAAAATACGATCTATAGCTTCACTGATAGTTTTTTTATCAATAAAATCAACATTATTTCTAGCAGTTAATAAAGCTGCTTCATTTAAAATACCTTCTAATTGAGCTCCACTAAAACCAGAAGTAACTCTAGCCACTTCTTCTAAACTAACATCGGGAGAAATTTTTTTATTTAAAGAATGTAATTTTAAAATAGCTTCTCTATCTTTAACACTTGGTAAATTAACAATAAAACGACGTTCTAACCTTCCTGGTCTCAATAAAGCAGGATCTAAAAAATCAGGTTGATTTGTAGCAGCTACAACAATAACTCCTTGATTTTGATTATATCCATCTAATTCAATTAATAATTGATTTAAAGTTTGTTCTTGTTCACTATTACCACCGTAAGAATTCATTCCTCTTTTACGCGCAAGTGTTTCGATTTCATCTATAAAAATAATACAAGGAGCATGCTCTTGAGCTGATTTAAATAAACTTCTAATACGTGCAGCTCCTAATCCTACAAACATTTCGACAAATTCTGAACCTGAAACAGCAAAAAAAGGTACTTTAGCTTCTCCAGCAAGAGCTTTCGCTAATAATGTTTTACCAGTTCCAGGAGGTCCAGATAACAAAACTCCTTTAGGAATTCTAGCACCCATCAAATAATATTTTTTAGGATTTTTTAAAAAATCTACTAATTCGGCTAATTCTTCTTTTTCTTCTTCGGCACCTGCGACATCTTTAAAAGTTAATGTAGGTTGTTTAAATGAATGTTTATTTTTTTGCGTTCTAATTTTATCTCTATCAGAAAACTGTTCTGCCAATTGAGATGTAGCACCAGCCAAATTTTTTAATAAAAAATATAAAAAATAAATAGTTAAACAAAGACGAAATCCCTCTAAAAGAGGTTTAAAACCTTTGTATTCATCCCGAATCTCAGGTCCTTGTATTTTTTTTATATCTACTTTTGAATAACATTTTTCTTTAAATTGTGAATAATCATTTTCTGTAACAAATTTATAAACTTCTGATTTTGAATTTTTATATTCAATATGTACATCATACATAACAGGTAACGAACTAATCAAATAAGGTTGTATTTTGACTATAGAATCAAAATTTTCATTTTCAATAGAATTTATATCTTTATTTTTACCTTTAAAAAAAACATTATTCAAAGATTTTAAAAAACATCCTATTAAAATAATTGCGATAACCGAATAAATAATTTTCGATAAATTTTTTTTTATATTCATACTTTTTTTGTCCTTATAAATAAAAGTTCATAATTATAAAATAAATAGATAAATTGATTTTTATTTAATCAAATCTATACCTATATAACTACGTAAAACTTCAGGTATAACAATATTTCCGTCTTTATCTTGATAATTTTCCATAATTGCTATCATTGTTCTACCTATAGCTAAAGCAGAACCGTTCAAAGTATGTAAATATTCTCTTTTTGTTTTTTTATCTCGAATAAATTTAATATTTGCTCTTCTAGATTGAAAACTTTCAGCATTACTTATAGAAGCTATTTCACAATATTTTTGCTGTCCAGGTAACCATACTTCAATGTCATAAGTCTTACTCATACTAAAACCCAAATCACCAGTAGATAAAACAACTACTCTATATGGCAAATTTAATTGTTGTAAAATATATTCCGAATCTTTCAACATTTGTTCTAAAACTAAATAAGAATTATCAGGTTGTACAAATTGAACTAATTCCACTTTATTAAATTGTTTTTGTCTGAAAATACCTCTTGTGTTTTTCCCAGCTGCTCCCGCTTCTTGTCTAAAACAAGTGGTATAACAAACATATTTTAAAGGTAATTGATTCACATCTAAAACATCATCTCGATGTAAATTAATCATAGGAACTTCACCTGTAGGATTTAAATAAAAATTTTGTTTATCTAATTTTAATTGAAAAATTTCTTGTTTAAATTTTGAAAGTTGCCCTGTAGAAAACATAGATTTTTCATTCACAATAAAAGGAGGAAAAATTTCTTTATACCCTTTTGATACATGAGTATCAATCATAAAATTAATTAAAGCTCTTTCTAATTTAGCTCCAATTCCTTTTAAAACAACAAATTTACTTCCTGTAATTTTAGCAGCTTTTTCAAAGTCTAAAATATCTAATTTCTTTCCTAACTCTACATGATCTTTTATAGAAAAAGACATTTTTTTAGGTTCAGAAAAACGTAATATCTCAATATTATCTTCTGACGTAGTTCCAACAGGAACAGAATCATGAGGTAAATTAGGAATATTTGATAAAATATCTAAAATTTTCTGTTCTATTGCTTGAAATTTTTGTTCAAATTCTTTTAAATTTTTTTTAAAAATTTTTTCTTTTTGAAAAAAATATTCATCCAACTTATCTTTGGATTTCAATTCTGAAATTTCTTTTGATAAATTGTTTCTTTGGAATCTTATTTTTTCTATTTCATTAATTAAATTTTTTCTATCTTTATCTAAATGAATAAGTTGCTTTAAAAAAAATGGATTTGTTTGTCTTTTCTTCATTTTATCTAAAACTAAATTCATATTACTAAGAACAAATTTCAAATCTAACATAAAAAATCCTTTTTATTATGAAAATTATTTTCTTTTTTTAATTAAATTATTAAAAAAAGAAAAATTATTTTTATTTTAAAATACTATTTAATAATTTAGATATTTTAGATTTATTTCTAGATACAAAATTTTTATGATAAATTCCTTTAGATACGCCTTTGTCTAAAGCTCCATTAATCTTATTAAAAAAAACAACAGCTTTTTCTTTATCTGCAGAAGCGATGAATTTATTAAAATTATTATCTAAAGTTCTCATTTTTGATTTATAAGATTTTCTTTTTAATCTACGTTTAGCATCAGTTTTAACACGTTTTTTTTGTTGTTTAATATTTGCCATATTTTTATATCCTTTTTTTTATAAAATTTAAACTATTAATACACACAATAACATTTTATAATATTAATATGAATTTATGATAATTAAAATATTATATAATTATTATATATAAATAATTATATAAATAACTTTATATAATTATTTTTTAATAATCTTTTTAAAAATAAAATAAATGTTGCTTTAATTGATACAAAAAATTAATAATAAATTTTTTTTAAAAAAACTAAAAAATAATTTTAATTTTATTAAAAAATTAAAATTATTTCAGAGAATTTATTTTCTTTTTCAAACTAAGAATACCATAAGATAAAAAATAAAAAATAATAGCTAATAAAAAAATATTTAAAAAGAGATAAGAATAACCTTGTTCT
>NZ_JAHRHX020000153.1:0-503 GCF_020312115.2 Candidatus Phytoplasma sp. AldY-WA1 | reverse complement strand
CTAATTTTAATAATTTTTAATGATCATTTCTTGTTTGATCTTTTTATTAGTTAAATTGGGGGTAGTTGTAGTTTTAATTTTAATGACGTTTGCGTTTTGGAATAAATTACAAATAGCATCAGTGGCATAATTGGTGTATAACCATTTTACTCCGCGATTTGTAGCTTGATGTAATGTATTAGCTAATTGTTGATGGTCGTTAAAAGTAAATGGTGCAAAATAAAAATCTTTGTCTTTAATGCCGTCGTAATAATATGGTGGATCGATAAAAAGAAAATCACCTTTTTGACTGTTAATAATAATCTTATGAAAATCAGTGCATTGTAAAATGTGATTGTTCTTATTGAAATTGTCGGCATATTTAATTAATTCTTTTAAATCAATTATTGGCATCTTTTGCTTTGGTTTGTATCCAAATCCTACCATTAAATGGTTTTGTTTGTTGTAGCGAGTGATACCACGAAATGCATATTTGTTTATAACAAAAAATATTGCTGATCTTG
>NZ_JAHRHX020000152.1:0-522 GCF_020312115.2 Candidatus Phytoplasma sp. AldY-WA1 | reverse complement strand
TTGAAAAAGCTAAAGAAAATTATGAAATAAATAAAAATAACACAAATGGAGACATTTTAGAAAAAACAAAAATGCATCTTAAAAATTACTTTAATAGCATTTATTGTGCCTCTGAAAACGCTTTAATAGTTTATCGAGAAAAACAACAAATTAAACATTTTATTGAAGAAAAATTTAAAGATTATTTTATTAAAAAAGGTTCAAATACTGAAGCTACAGAATTAACTTTAAAAGGAATAGAAGCAGTTAATAATTTTTTTCAAATAGAAAATATTTTGGATCCTAAGCATATGGTTCTTTTACAAAAAATTATTAATTCTGCTAAATATAAAATAATAAGAGATTTTGATAATCCTCCTCGAGATTTGAAAATACATTAAAACGAATAAAAAAATATAAGTATTTTTTGAAAAATATAAAAAAATAATAAGATGGATATAAAAATGGTTTTTTGATAACCTTTGTATTATTTTTTTATTTAGGTTTTCTTTTTAAATTCTTTATTTGTCGTAATATATAATT
>NZ_JAHRHX020000151.1:0-526 GCF_020312115.2 Candidatus Phytoplasma sp. AldY-WA1 | reverse complement strand
TCATATTGCACTGCGCACTATTCTAAAAAATTGTAAATAAATTCACTTTTAATACCAAAAAGACTACTTAAAAAACTAGTCTTTTTTTTTTTTTTTTAGCGAAAAGTGATTTTAAAAATATACAGTGTTAAAAAAATTTACATTTTTTTTATAACGCTTCGTTAAGTAAGATAATATCTACGAACCAACCATATTTTAAAATTGTTCCAGAAACTTTTATTAATGCTAAATTTGATCGTGATAGATCAAATGCGTTTCAGGATTACTCCTTATTACAAATTGGCCCCACACAACACCGTACGAGCAAGTTTCCAAGCATACGGCGTTTATAATATTCCTAGTTTTTGACGATTTTATTATTTATTTGTTTTTGGATAAAATGTTTTGTTTGTGTTTTTTAAACCATCCAAATGATTTTATTTGTTGGTTTGTTATTTTTTGATGACAAGTTTTACATAATACTTTTGTTTCTTTGTTTCTTATACTTTGCATATTCTTGTTTCTCACTGTTTTCGTATGATGAATT
>NZ_JAHRHX020000150.1:0-536 GCF_020312115.2 Candidatus Phytoplasma sp. AldY-WA1 | reverse complement strand
ATTATTATTTATAACAAATATTTTGTAAAAAATGAATTAGTATAATATCAAAACCTCATAAATAGTCATAAATTTTTTTATTTTGTATTTATTATATGATACATTAATTTTAATATTTAAAATTTATTTTTGCAAATATTTAAATAAAAATTTTTTAATTTATAATATCTAAAGATAAAAATATACCCAATATTATACTAATTAATGGCGAAACATCAACTAAATATTTAATCGTTAAAAAGGAAAATTTGTTATTATGTTTGTATTGATAGATAATAACTTTTGATTGTGATTATAATCAATAGGTTTATTAGTAGAGGGAACTAAAAATCGAAAAGTTATTTTTTTTTGTAATTGTTCTTTATTTAAATATAATATTTTTTGTTTTAAATTTAAATTACTTATAATATTAGCCTTTAAAAGATAAATTTGGAAATTATACTCATTTAATATTTTACTTAACAAAAAACCATTTAAAATAATTATATTTTTATCTTCATTGTATATATCAATAAGGATATTTTTATTTGAAAATT
>NZ_JAHRHX020000149.1:0-567 GCF_020312115.2 Candidatus Phytoplasma sp. AldY-WA1 | reverse complement strand
TTAGGGACGCTGACCTTGGCATTAACTTATGAGTTTGTACCTCTTAAGGTAGGTAAATACCGTTTAGCTAGGTGAGTTAAGATGTTGGTATTTAAACCAGAAAAGGGTTTTGTCCTTTGATAATGTAAATAATCGCATATTTTAATTATCTACTTCCATCCTACAAGCCATTTCAGTTCCTTTTGACTTGGTTAACTCATTACTCTTCTTTTTTGCGTTTAGGTCCATTTCAGGACTTCTCCTTGGAATTCTTTCTTCTCACGAAATCTTCTTGGTTATGAACTTCACCTCAATCCGCTTTTATTCTCTACTGTAATCTATCATTCTTTCGTTTGATAAACCAAGAATATGAAGTATGTGATTATCACACATTGCGATTCGTTAATTCGCTGTTAATAAGGCCTCTTTGGCGCCCATATACATAGTTAAAAAAATTTACATTTTTTTATAACAAAGCAGATTTTCATTTTGAAGAAGCGAAAACTTTTAATTTATTGAATTTTTCCTTAAAAATGATAACTATATCTTCTCTGATCTTTACTGTTTCTATTTTAACGAATATTAAAA
>NZ_JAHRHX020000148.1:0-569 GCF_020312115.2 Candidatus Phytoplasma sp. AldY-WA1 | reverse complement strand
TCTCAAAATGAAGAGAATTAAGAACAGTTAAATAAGATTTATTAACATCTCAAAATGATTTAACAGAACAAACTCTTTAACTCAAAAGAAGAAGAATTAAGAACAGTTCAAAACGCTTTAACTCAAAAAGAAAAAGATTTATTAAAATCTCAAAATGATATAAGAACAAAAACAAAAGAATTAACAACAACTCAAAATGATTTAATTCAACAAAAAGAAGAATTAAGAACAATTCAAAACGCTTTAACTCAAAAAGAAAAAGATTTATTAAAATCTCAAAATGATTTAAGAACAAAAACAAAAGAATTAACAACAACTCAAAATGATTTAATTCAACAAAAAGAAGTTTTAACAACAACTAAAAACACTTTAACTCAAAAAGAAAAAGAATTAAGAACAATTCAAAACGCTTTAACTCAAAAAGAAAAAGATTTATTAAAATCTCAAAATGATTTAAGAACAAAAACAAAAGAATTAACAACAACTCAAAACGCTTTAACTCAAAAAGAAAAAGATTTATTAACATCTCAAAATGATTTAAGAACAAAAACAAATGATTTAATTCAACA
>NZ_JAHRHX020000147.1:0-570 GCF_020312115.2 Candidatus Phytoplasma sp. AldY-WA1 | reverse complement strand
AGTTAAATCATTGATTTCTTCCGTGCATTCTTTAAATTGAGTTAATTGAGATAAAACTATTTTTTGTTTATTAATAGTTTGATGAGTATCCGTTTTCTTTTGATGTAAAGCTTTTCTTTGTTCCGTCAAAGCCAAAGTTTCTTTATTTAATTGGTCTTTCTTAGTTTGAATTTCGGCATATTGACCTCTTAAATCTTTAATTTTTTTTTCTAAAATTTGTTTATCATTATCAGATAATGATTCTTTTTGAAGTTCTTGTTCTTGGGCTGTGATTTCTTTTTGTAAAGAATTTAGTTTAACCATATAATCTCTTAATTGATCCATGTTTAAACGGATTTGATCTGATAAAATCTTATCTTGAGTATTAATTTTTTCTGTTTCATCTATTTTTTGTTGATTGTCTGTTTCTAATTCTGTCAGTTTTTTTTCTAACAAAGATAAAGTTTCTTGATTTTGAATATTATTAACAGGAGATGATGTATTATTGTTAGGTTTTTTTAAACCATAATAAAGACTTAATCCTATAATTAAAAGACTGAAACAAACTAAAAAACTAAAATAAAGTTTTTT
>NZ_JAHRHX020000146.1:0-596 GCF_020312115.2 Candidatus Phytoplasma sp. AldY-WA1 | reverse complement strand
GGTTGTGTTCCATTAAAATAGAACCGTTCGAAAAGTTAAAAAATTAAAAAAGTAAAACTATTTATTAATTACAAATACTATAACATAAAAAAAATAAAATGTCAATTAAATAAAAAAAATAATTTTTTTAAAAAAAATTTTTTAAAAATTTCACTAAACAAAGAAAAAAGAAAAAAAGAAAAAGAAAGAACCAAAGAAAAAGAAAAAAAAGAAAAAAGAAAAAGTCTTGTTGTATATATAGTATATTTTAAAAGTCTTGGTCTTGTGTCTTGTTTTTATTATAACAAAAAATTTTGTTTTGTCAAGTATTTTAAACAAAATTAAAATTTTTTGTTATAATAAAAACAAGACACAAGACCAAGACTTTTTAAAAATATTTAAAACAAGATACAAGACTTTTAAAAATATTTATTAATAATTTTTTTAATAAAATAAAAATTTTTTTAAAAAAAACAAGACACAAGACCAAGACTTTTGAAAATATTTAAAACAAGATACAAGATTTTAAAAATATTTATTAATAATTTTTTTTATATATCTCTTTAATAAAAAATCAGATAAATAAAAAAATAATTAAAAAATGGCCGAATGTTCGG
>NZ_JAHRHX020000145.1:0-598 GCF_020312115.2 Candidatus Phytoplasma sp. AldY-WA1 | reverse complement strand
GCTACTTTGGTTTTAGAAAGCAACAAAACAACACCACCACGAACTCAAATCAACATCGACGAAATCAAAACTGCATATCGTTTAAGAGTAGATAAAGATACTGGTTTATTAGACATTAAAGAAATCAACTTTATTAATGAAAAAATAAAATCTATTGAAAAAAATAAAGAACAAAATCAAACACAAAAAGCAGAAATTACTAAATTAAAAAGTCGTTTAACTGAATTGAATAATGTTAGAGAAACTTTAGAAAAAGATTATTCACTATCTGAAACACAATCAAACGCTAATAAAGCAGATTTCCCAAAAACGGACTTAACTAAAATGCCAGCATTTGATAAATTAATCGGGTTTAAAGACGAACGTGAAGCCTCAAATCGTTTTTTAACTTTTTTAAAGAGCGTTGGCAATCTACCAAATATTGGAGAAGTTAAAGTCCCAACGGGCATTCTATTACACGGAGTAGCTGGTACTGGTAAAACTACTTTTGCCCAAGCTTTAGCAAAAGAAGCAAATTTACCATTTTTTAACACATCAGCATCTCAATTTTCAAAAGGAACAGTTGGGGAAGCCCCACAAATGGTTCGTGATTTATTTG
>NZ_JAHRHX020000144.1:0-608 GCF_020312115.2 Candidatus Phytoplasma sp. AldY-WA1 | reverse complement strand
CAAGTGATATTTTTTTTGTTGTGTTTGTTTTTTGGTCATGATTATTCCTTTCTTTATTGTTTGTAAATAAAAAAAAGACTTTCAATGTTGAAAATCTTTTTTTTATTTAGATGGATTTTTTAATGCCTGGGCGTATTTTATTTTTGTTTGCCTGTGTTGCTTATAATCTTGTTAATTATTGTGAATGTTTGATTTGGGTAAAATGAAAAAGGTCCACGAAGAGGCCTTTATTGGTTATTTTAAAGATAAGTTTGTAAATTTATTTTAATAGTAATATTGTTTAAATAATTTATTTTTGCTTTGTATTTCCTTTATGACCCGAATCATAGGCAATAATAACAAAATATTTACCAACAGTTATACCATAAACACGTTCTTTCAAATCAAGAGCTATTTGATAAATAGATTCATCTTCAGAAAGGTTAACAGCATGTTTAAACCCTTTTTTAGAAAGATTGTCTAGTTGGGACTGAATGATATCTAGGTCCTTTACAATTCTTCATTTGTTGCCATGTATACTTAATATATTTATTTAATGGAATAATAACTTTTTCTAAAACTTGTTTAAATGTTTTTATTGTTTTAAAACTTGCAACATCTGTTAAATC
>NZ_JAHRHX020000143.1:0-623 GCF_020312115.2 Candidatus Phytoplasma sp. AldY-WA1 | reverse complement strand
TTTTTTTTAGTGAAACGAGATTTTAAAAATATACAGAGTTAAAAAAAATTTACATTTTTGTATAATACTGCAAACATTTACAATTTTTTATAACACTGCGTAAAATAATAAAAAATTAACTAAAAACAAGTTTACATTTGGTAAATTAATTTTACTGACAATTAAACTTGTTTTTTTTGCGATTTAGTTATACTTAATAGTAGTTTTATTTTTTAAAAAAATTACTACAAAAGAAATAATATAGATGAAAGGAAAAATATAAAAAAATTAAATTTTACAATTTTAGATTTTAATATAAATAAAATCAAAAACAAGAATTAATCATTAAAAATGAATTAAAAAAATATTTACAATTTTTTATAACACTGTGGCGGGAGCTTAAATATGGCTATTTTAGAAGCATCAGATTCTATGGAATATAATGTCTTATGCTCAAATATCTACTCGTATTGGAGGAGATATTATAAGTTATATTAGCTAGTATTTTTTTTCTTTGTTTTATCAAATTTAAGTATGGAGTTTAATTTTAAGTAAACTCTTTTTAAAAATAGATATAAAAGATATAAATTTTTTAAATTTATTTTTTTAAAAAAATTTATTTAATAATTTTAATATTTAAATTT
>NZ_JAHRHX020000142.1:0-682 GCF_020312115.2 Candidatus Phytoplasma sp. AldY-WA1 | reverse complement strand
GTTATTTTCTAAAATAATTTTATTTTCAAAAGGAGTATCTTTTTGTTTATAAACACCTTTATTTTGTTTCGGTTTAGCAGGAATGTTTTTTGTTTGATTGTTTTTTTTGTTTGATATTGGTTTAAAAGCCATATTCATATGTCCTTTCTAATTTTATTTTTTTTCTTTGATATTCATTTTCTCTGTATAAAGAGTAATATATTGTTTTTTTGGATTAAAGTGAAGGTAATAAGTAGCTTTTCCTGTGGAGTCTCTCATCTGTATAGGACATTTAACTTCATTAACATAAAAATCTTTGTCTTCTTCTAATAAATATTTAGGGCCTTTATAATCCATTTTGATAGTGTCGTCTTTTTCAACAAAACTATTATTAAATACAGAAAATACAGGTCCGTTATAGTTAGTACTCAAAGTATCTATATTAAAATATGCAGGACTAAAATAATTTGTTTCTTCAATGGCAAAAGGATTTTTATAAAAACACCATTTATTAAAAGGTTCTTTAATAAAAGGAGCTAAATCTTTAGGAATTTTATCTTTGTATTGACACTGATCGAAACCATTGAAACGACTAAAAATATAAGTTTTTTGAATAGGTGTCATATCTTTATTTGGATCTAAATATTGTAAACAACCTTGTTTCCATTCTTTGTATTGGTCTTCACATTTTTTACGATAAGCG
>NZ_JAHRHX020000141.1:0-693 GCF_020312115.2 Candidatus Phytoplasma sp. AldY-WA1 | reverse complement strand
GCACTGTTCTAAAAAATTGTAAATAAATTCATTTTTAATACCGAAAAGACTAGTTAAAACAAACTAGTCTTTTTTTGTTTTTAGCGAAAAGTGATTTTAAAAATATACAGTGTTAAAAAAATTTACATTTTTTTTATAACGCTTCGTTAAGTAAGATAATATCTACGAACCAACCATATTTCACAATTGTTCTAGAAACTTTTATTAATGCTAAATGGGCGCCAAAGAGGCCTTATTAACAGCGAATTAACGAATCGCAATGTTGTGATAATCACATACTTCATATTCTTGGTTTATCAAACGAAAGAATGATAGATTACAGCAGAGAATAAAAGCGAATTGAGGTGAAGTTCATAACCAAGATGATTTCGCGAGAAGAAAAGAATTCCAAGGATAAGTCCTGAAATGGACCTAAACGCAAAAAAGAAGAGTAATAATAAAACCAAGTCAAAAGGAACTGAAATGACTTGTAAGATGGAAATAAATAATTATAGTGATTGATTGTTTATATTATCAGAGGATAAAATCCTTATCTGGTTTAAATACCAACATCTTAACTCACCTAGCTAAACGGTATTTACGGTTGTGCGCAGTGTTATAAAAAAATGTAAATGTTTTTTTAACACTGCATATTTTCAAAATCTCGTTTCACTAAAAACAAAAAAGACTAGTTTGTTTTAACTATTCTTTTCA
>NZ_JAHRHX020000140.1:0-719 GCF_020312115.2 Candidatus Phytoplasma sp. AldY-WA1 | reverse complement strand
TTGTATTGTCTTTGAAAGCTTGAATTTCTCTAGTAATTTTTTTAATTCTTTGGTCGAAAGATAATAATTGTTGTTCTAAGAATAACTGATAATTTTTTAATTTTTTAATTTCTTCATCGTTATTTTTATTTTGAATTAACAAGCTTTGAATTTGTTTTTGTTCCGCTTCATTATAATTAATGGCCTCAGTTAAATCATTGATTTCTTCTGTGAATTCTTTACATTGAGTTAATTGAGATAAAGCTATTTTTTGTTTATTAATAGTTTGATGAGTATCCGTTTTCTTTTGATGCAACGCTTTTCTTTCTTCCGTCAAAGCTAAAGTTTCTTTATTTAATTGGTCTTTCTTAGTTTGAATTTCGGCATATTGACCTTTTAAATCTTTAATTTTTTTTTCTAAAATTTGTTTATCATTATCAGATAATGATTCTTTTTGAAGTTCTTGTTCTTGGGCTGTGATTTCTTTTTGTAAAGAACCTAGTTTAACCATATAATCTCTTAATTGATCCATGTTTAAACGGATTTGATCTGATAAAATCTTATCTTGAGTATTAATTTTTGCTGTTTCATCTATTTTTTGTTGATTGTCTATTTCTAAATCTTTCAGTTTTTTTTCTAACAAAGATAAAGTTTCTTGATTTTGAATATTATTAACAGGAGTTGATGCGTTATTGTTAGGTTTTTTTAAACCATAATAAAGACTTAATCCTATAACTAAA
>NZ_JAHRHX020000139.1:0-728 GCF_020312115.2 Candidatus Phytoplasma sp. AldY-WA1 | reverse complement strand
ATTACTAATAAAACAACAGAAGTTGCTAAAAACACAACATCAATTACTAAAATAATCATTTTCTTTATTTTCTTTATTATTATATTAATTTTTTATCTAGCTTATAAGTATTACCAGGATCAAAACCAGCTGAACCAGTACCAGGATGTGGAGGAACACTGGACCAGCAAAGACCAGTACCAGGATGACGAGGAACTGGACTATAAAAAGCTAAAAATCAGAAAAGATCTTATTTTATTATCGGATCAAATTAATTCATTTATGAAAAAATATGATTTTTATCATTCTATTTTTTATGAATTAAAAAAAATAAAAGATTTTTTAGATTTTAAGTTTTTTTTGTTTTCTAACGAAAAATTAAAAAATTTATTAGATCATTTGAAAGATATTGAAAAAATTTTAATTCAAATATATATAACCAAAAGAAAAACAAACAATATCGATTATAAGTTCAATATCGATTATATGTTGCTTATGACTTACGATCAAATGGTTACTATTTTAAAAGAAAAATATGGAACAGTCAAGGGAGATTATTTTTTAGATAAACAATGTACTGAAGAAAATTTATCCATCAAAAGATGGCAGGAAGAAGGTTTAGAAATACACCATATTAAGGAAAATGAAAGGACAGGATTATCAATTCCTAAATATGCAAGAAATGCTTCTTTTGAATACCAAAAAAGTAAAAATTTAGTTTACTGCAATTTATTAGAACATTTTCTTTT
>NZ_JAHRHX020000138.1:0-745 GCF_020312115.2 Candidatus Phytoplasma sp. AldY-WA1 | reverse complement strand
GAAAAACATTAAATATTTTTTTATCTGTTAGAACCTAAAAGCCAACTAAGCCAACCTGTCCCAGATGAATCTGTTTTTTCACTTGTATTTCCATCAATAATTTCTATATTTATTTCGCCCGGTTTAGAATCTTTATTTATTTCGTCTAATTTAGGGGTGTTTTTTTTAAACAGATTTGGAAAACCAAAAGCACTTTTTATTTTGTCTTTAATTTCATCTGTCGCAATTTGATTTAAATTTACGCTAATTTTTGTTATTTCTTCTTGTATTGAAGTTAACACGTCTTTTTTTAATTCTCTAATTTGAGATTGTAAATTTTCACTAGTTTTGTTGATTTCTGTTTTTATTGAAGCTAACACGTCTTTTTTTATTTCGTCTTTATCGTTTTGAAGAGAAGAATCCCATTTATTCGCAATTTGATTTAAATTTTCGCTAATTTTTGTTATTTCTTTTTGTGTTGAAGCTGATACGTCTTTTTTTAATTCTCCAATTTGAGATTGGGAATTTTCACTAATTTTGTGGATTTCTGTTTTTATTAAAGCTAACACGTCTTTTTTTAATTCTCCAATTTGAGATTGGGAATTTTCACTAATTTTGTGGATTTCTTCTGACATATCTTTTTTAACCGAAGAACTGATGACATCAACCGAAGAACTGATGCCATCTGTAAAAGCAATTGTTTTATTACATATAAATACAACCACCAAAGCTAAAATTACAGTAATTAATAATAATTTAATTTTTA
>NZ_JAHRHX020000137.1:0-761 GCF_020312115.2 Candidatus Phytoplasma sp. AldY-WA1 | reverse complement strand
AATAAACAAAAAACTAATGAAAATGTACGTAAAATCATTGCAAATTCTTTAGATATACAAAAAATAATCGATGAATTAGAATTACCTAATACAATTGCAAAATCTGCAATTCATAATCGATTAATCGGCCATAATCCTAGTATAAATTATCATCAACCTAATATAGAATTAGCTAAACAAGAATTTCAAAGATTAAGACCAAAAGATAAAAAATTAAAAATTGCATGTGGTAAAATACAACCAATTACGAACAAAATAATAGAACAATTACAACATGTTGGTTTTGAAACAATTTTAGAAGAAATTGATTTTCCTAAAATGTGTGATGAAGCAATAAAAGGAAAAGATTCGCCTTATAATTTTATTTTTCTAAGTGAAAATTTTGAAATGGAATACGCTCATAAATATATCGAAGATTATTTCAAGACAACAAACAACCAAAGTAATTTCTTTGGTATCGATGAAGCTGATAAAATTGACATCGAAGATAAATTAACAAAAGCTACTAAATCATCAACTGACTTAAAAAAATATACATTACTATTACAAGAAATAGAACAATATTTATATGACAAACATTATTTATTTCCATTAATTAAACCAAAAACATTTGTTTTAGTTAATAAAAAAATAGAAAAAGGTTTTGAACAAGATGCATTTAGTAGATTTTTTAATATGAGATCAATTAAATATCCAAAAAAATAATAAAAATTAATTATTTCTTTTAAACCATATAAATATTTACTCATTTTTAAAATCTC
>NZ_JAHRHX020000136.1:0-839 GCF_020312115.2 Candidatus Phytoplasma sp. AldY-WA1 | reverse complement strand
TATAATCCACGCAAAAAATGGAAAAATAATATTATTACTCATCAATCTTTAAAAGAGTTTTTTACAAAAGAACAAAAGGAAGAAAATAAAACGAATCCAAATGACGAAATTGAAAGAGTTAAATGATAAAAATTTTCAAGAAATAATTACAATAATTAATAGTATTTGTAGCAATATTCAAAGATTGAAAAATTTAAAAAAACAAACAACCTTAATCCCCAAGATACAGAATTTAATTATAGAGATAATATTGCTTTAGCTTTAGATAGTTATCCTTCAACTTTTGAAGGATTAGTTAATGTTGAAGCACAAAATAATCATGGTAAAACCGATATTATTATAAATTTTTTAAATAAAAAATATATAACAGAATGTTTTGTGTTAAAAGATAATGATTCAATTATAACCAAAAGTGAAAATAAATTTAATCAATTAATTAATAATATAACTTATGACGATAATAAATTTTCGTTAATTTTGTTTGTATTAAAAGAAAATTTTAAACCAATACAAATTTTTGAAAAAATCAAAGAAATTATTACAAATAAAAGTATCGAAAAGAAATTAATTAATTCAAAGGAAATATATACAAATAAAGCTTGGGTTTTAAAAACAAAAATAGATAAATTCCCTGAATTAGAATTATATATTCATATTTGCATTTATCATTTTTTTTATGATTTGAATTATTCTAAATCTCAAAAATAAAGATAAAAAACATAATTATTTATTTTTTTTGATATATTTTTTCAAATATTAAAAGTTTTTTTACAAAATAAATACTTTATAATCTTTAAATTTACATTATTTTAAAATATATTATTTTAATAACAAAAAAA
>NZ_JAHRHX020000135.1:0-850 GCF_020312115.2 Candidatus Phytoplasma sp. AldY-WA1 | reverse complement strand
AAATTAAAAGCGATAATTCTTTTCTTTTGGGTAAATAAAATTAAATCAAATTTAATGTCTGGAATAAAAAATAAATTTACTTGAGGGTATAAATTAGTAATACCTTTGTTTTGAAAATATAATAAAATGAGATATTCGTTGATTTTACCACTAATTGCTTTTTGGCTTTGAGAATTGATATTATTTTGATTAAAATAATGGTTTAATTGTTGATAATTGGTTTTCATATATTCGTCAATTGAAAGTTTAAAGGTATCTTTTTTAAAAAAATGTTTTAATATTTTCACAGTTTTAATATTAGTATTGAAATGTTGGATGTTAAAAAAATCTTGATCGATTAACATTTTAAATTTCCTTTCTTTAAATAAAAAAAGACTTTTAAATTAAAGTCTTTTGTTGTTTTTTTAGTTTTAAAAATTCTTTTTATATTTTGGATAATGATATTATTGGAATAAGTGTGAATTGTTCCATTTTTTGATTGTTTGATAAATTTTTTCATAATAAATCCTTTTCTCTTAATAAATTAAAAACTTTCATAGCGTTGTTGTCAACTGGATCGTTGCTTGATAAAATTAAAGTTGAGCCTTGATGAATGCGACTGAGATAATCGTGATATCCGTCTTTTACTTGGTTAAAATACGATAAAGGTTTTTGTTCGATGACGTCGAGTTTATGATGCGCTTGTTTCTTTTTGCGTTCAATTCCGATTTTAGGATCAATGTCTAAATAAACTAGTAAATCGCATGGAGTGAATAATTGAGTTAATACGGTCTTAAAAATTGACTCTAAAATTAAAGTTTGTTCTTGAAATGGATATAGTTGGTAGGCATAAGTGGATGCTAACCAACGG
>NZ_JAHRHX020000134.1:0-854 GCF_020312115.2 Candidatus Phytoplasma sp. AldY-WA1 | reverse complement strand
CATAATTTTTTTGCAATATTAAAAGTGCGTGAGGAAGTTTGGGGCTTTCATTTGTTTCGTATTCATAATAATTGTCTCTTTGAAGGCATTTATTTAATTTAGTAAAAGTAATATCATTACTATTATATTTGCGTTGCATTTCTTTTTCGAAATTTATTAATTCTCGGAAGTCCATCTGTTTTTCTATTATTAAGTTACTGTTACTATTATTATTTTTATTTACTTCTAACAAACTATTTGAGGAATTTGTTGTTTCTTTAACTGAATTTTTTTCGCTAGATTTTCGATTCATTATTTTTATTCCTACAAAAACCAATATAACTATAGTAATTACAACTAAAACAATGATGAATATTTTTTTATTTTTGTTATAAAATTCTTTAAAATTCATTAATTATTTTTTTTATCCTTTTTTCTTTATTGCTATTAATTAATACTAGTTATGCTTATAAAGCTATTAATTAATATTAATTTTAATTATAAACAAAAAAAAAAAAAAAACAATTTTAATATTCAGTTTTTTGTTTATAATTTTTGTAATTATTAAATTAAAGAATAGAAACTATAAAAAAGTGTAATAATTATTTGTTTTATTTTATATTTGTTTTTATAGACATAAAAATTAACGAATTGAAAATATTGTGTGAAGTGTAAAAAATTAAGTTAAAGAAACAAACACATTCTTCAAATGGTTCGATAGAAGTAAATAAAAATAATGAAAATATTTACTTTAAAAGAATTTAGTAATAAAAAGTTTTAAAAAAAAAAAAAAAAGAAAAGTTGCATAATCACAAGTTCTTTTTTAAAAAACAATAGGTTTATTTTGTTTAATTTCTAAATATTTTTCTAATAAA
>NZ_JAHRHX020000133.1:0-856 GCF_020312115.2 Candidatus Phytoplasma sp. AldY-WA1 | reverse complement strand
TGAATTAAATTTTAAAAGTTTTTTATGTTTCGGCCATTTTTGGATATAATGATTTCTTCTTCGTTTTTATAGGGATGTGTTCCATCAAAATAGAACCACTTAAAAAGTTAAAATTTAAAAAAATTAAACTTTTATTAACTATCAAAACTATAACATAAAAAAATAAAATGTCAAACAAAAATATATTTTTTTTGTGTTTTATTTTTTTTGTTTGTTGTTTGTTGTTTGTTTGTTGTTTGTTTGTTGTTTGTTTGTTGTTTGTTTGTTGTTTGTTTGTTGTTTGTTTGTTGTTTGTTTGTTGTTTGTTGTTTGTTGATTAAATCAAATTATTTATTAAATTTTAACTTTTTAACTGGTTCCGTTTTGATAAAATAGAACAATTTAAAAAGTTTAAATTAAATTATGGTAATTGTTAAAATCAACTATCACAATCAAAAAAAACAAAGTTTAAATTGTGGTAGTTGTTCGCAGCAACTATCACAATTTAATTTAATAAATAATTTGAATTAAATTTTAACTTTTTAACTAGTTTAATTTTGATGGAACGGAACAAGTTTTTTTATTTATAAAAATAATTTTTTGACCTTATTTTATTTTTATTATCATATTTAAGATAATTATAACTAATCAATTTAATATGTGATTTGTTATAATAACATAAAAAAAGACCCTGACGGGTCTTAATTTTATGATCAAATTATTAATTTTTAATTACTTAATAATAAATAAATTTAGAAATTTTATTTTTTTATTTTATGTAAAAAATCTTTTAACAAAAAATTTTAAAAAATGATATTATTGTAAATTTAAAACAATTTGATTAATTCTTTTTCGAATAGCGGTTGTTTTAGTTGCT
>NZ_JAHRHX020000132.1:0-867 GCF_020312115.2 Candidatus Phytoplasma sp. AldY-WA1 | reverse complement strand
TCTTGTTGGTTTTCTTTTTGAATATCTCATTAACAATCTCATTCACAATCTCATTAACAAAAAATGTTTGAAAAAAAATAATATAATTTTAATAAAAAATTTAGAAACAATAAAATAGAGTTTCAACTTAACTATAAATTTATTATATGAGCGGCCAAATAGATAAAATAAGACATTTTTTTATTTTTGTAGTATATTTATATTACTAGCTATTTTTTAATGACAAATAGATACCTTTAAAGCTGTTATTTTTGATGATATTTTTAAATTAGTCCGAACATTCGGCCATTTTTTAATTATTTTTTTATTTATCTGATTTTTTATTAAAGAGATATATAATAAATATTTTTAAAAGTCTTGTATATTTTTTTAAATATTTTTAAAAGTCTTGGTCTTGTGTCTTGTTTTTTTTAAAAAAAATTTTCAAAAGTCTTGGTCTTGTGTCTTGTTTTGTGTCTTGTTTTTTTTAAAATTATTACCTTATTTATTAAAAAAAAGATATATAAAAAAATTATTAATAAACATTATACTTGACAAAATATAATTTTTTTATTATAATAAAAACAAGACACAAGACCAAGACTTTTAAAATATACTATATATATAACAAGACTTTATATATAATGTTTTCTTTTTTCTTTTTTTCTTTGGTTCTTTCTTTTTTTCTTTTTTCTTTGTTTAGTGAAATTTTAAAAAAAATATTTTAAAAAAAATATTTTAAAAAAAATATTTTAAAAAAAATTATTTTTTTTATTTAATTGACATATTTTATTTTTTTATGTTATAGTATTTGTAATTAATAAATAGTTTACTTTTTTTAATTTTTTAACTTCTTGAACGGTTCTATTTTAATGGAACACACCCGTA
>NZ_JAHRHX020000131.1:0-904 GCF_020312115.2 Candidatus Phytoplasma sp. AldY-WA1 | reverse complement strand
TTTAAACCCATGTAAAAATAATTTTTTATATTTTTAATTTAATAATAACAAACATTATAAAAAAAACTGAATATTAAAATTGTTTTTTTTTTTTTTTGTTTTATAAACATAACATAAAATATATATAAATATCAAGTATAAACAATTTTATTCACCTAAATTACAATATTAAACACAAAGAAAAAACAAAACAAAACAAAAAATAAAAAAATCAAAAGAAAGGAGTTAAAACAACTATGGGAAAATTATATGATATTTCAGTAATATTAAAACAAAAATCGACGTTTGTTATTATCGTTTTTTTATGTATTATATTATCTATAGGTGCTGGTTTTAGTTTGCATCATTTTTATTTTTCAAAACCTACTGCTCAAAATTTACTTTATAAAATTGAAATTGATAAAATGAATGAAAAAATTACCGAATTAGACAAACAACAAAAACCGGCACCATCAAACGAAAAAACAAGTGATGAATTACTTGATGAACTAGTTACTATAAAAGGAGAAATTAACAATTTAAAAACTGCAAAACCACAACCAACTAATAATAACGAAATTAGTTTACTTAATCAAACACAAAACAAACAAAAAACAGAAATTGATAAATTAAACAATCGTTTGATTGCTGTTGAATTGCAAAATGTTCAAAACTCATCAACAAACCGACCTCAAACACCAACACAATCAAACGCTAATAACGCAGATTTTCCAAAAACTGACTTAACTAAAATGCCATCATTTGATAAATTAATCGGTTTTAAAGACGAACGTGCAGCCGCAGATCGTTTTTTAACTTTTTTAAAGAACGTTAAAAAAATTCCAAATGTTGGAGAAGTTAAAATCCCAACTGGTATTTTATTATACGGAGTAGCTGGTACTGGTAAAACTACTTTCGCACAAGC
>NZ_JAHRHX020000130.1:0-928 GCF_020312115.2 Candidatus Phytoplasma sp. AldY-WA1 | reverse complement strand
TGACGACGATGATGACGACGATGAGGATGATGACGACGAATAATTAACACAAACTTCAATGACTGTTTTTTTTAAAAAAAACAGTCATCAATTCGCACCAAAAAAACACACAAAAACAAAAAGTAAAAAACGCTAAGGCATTAAAAAAAATATACACATACAAAAATTAAACCAAATAAAAGAAAGAAAAAACCAATTATGAAAACAACTAAAATAAATTATATTGACAAATATGGATATAAAATCACTGCAGAATACAACAAATACGACAAACTAGTTAAAAAAACAAGTTATCAATCTGATGGTAACATTTATTACATTAACGAATACAACGAAAACGAAAAAATAATTAAACAAATAGGATATGATTTTGATGGTCAAACTATTGATTACATTGAGGAATACGACAATGGTACAATAGACAAAATAACATACTATAATGACGATGAAACTATTATGTGTATTAACGAATACAACGATATTGGTGAAATAATTGAAGTCACACACTATAACCCCGATGGAACAATCGATTATATCGACGACTACGACGACGATGATGACGATGACGATGATGATGACTATGACTACAATGACGACGAAGAAGATGGTGATGATAAATGACGATGATGATAATGATGATATTGTTGCTAATGATGTCGATAAATGATGATGATGAATAATAAAAACAAATCAAATAAGAAAGGAATTAACTTATGAAAACAAACATAAAAACATACACCGACAAAGACGGACATAAAATCATTGAAGAACGCAACATAAATAATAAATTAATTACAAAAACATATATCGATGAATATGGAGATAAAATCATTGAAGAATACAATAATAATGAACAACTAATTAAAAAAACTTGCTACCATTCTAAGGGCGCCAAAGAGGCCTTATTAACAGCGAATTAACGAATCGC
>NZ_JAHRHX020000129.1:0-946 GCF_020312115.2 Candidatus Phytoplasma sp. AldY-WA1 | reverse complement strand
AAAACGAATCAGAAGGAGTAAAAATAGGAGCTGGCGCTTATAAATTAACAAATTATATTCCGAATAAAGAATTACAATTGGAACTTTTCGACAAATATCATGATCAAGATATTATCAAAAATTCTCCTAAAAAAATTAAATTCAAAATATCTAAAGATTCAAATACTCTTTTCCAAGAATTAGAAACAAAACAAGTCAATGCAATGCTTTATTACCCACCAACAGAAATTCAAAATTTAAAAGACGATTTAACAAACAAAAAATATAAAAATATAAAAATATTAGAACACGAAAGAGCTACTCAAAGTTATATTTATTTTAATAAACAAAAAACTAATGAAAATGTACGTAAAATCATTGCAAAATCTTTAGATATACAAGAAATAATCGATGAATTAGAATTACCTGATACAATTGCAAAATCTGCATTTCATAATAAATTAATTGGCCATAATCCTATTATAAATTATCATCAACCTAATATAGAATCAGCTAAACAAGAAGTTCAAAGATTAAGACCAGAAGATAAAAAATTAAAAATTGCAATTGGTAAAAACAAAACATCATTTCATGACAAAATAATAGAACAATTACAACATGTTGGTTTTGAAATAAATTTAGAAGAACCTGAGTGGAAGACTTTTTTAGCAAATTCAACAAAAGGAGAACAATCACCTTATAATTTTGTTTTTTTAGCAGAAAATTTTGAAATGAAATACGCTCATAAATATATCGAAGATTATTTCAAGTCAACAAACAACGAAAGTAATTTCTTTGGTATCAATGCAGATGATAAAATTGACATCGAAGATAAATTGACAAAAGCTAAATCATCAACTGACTTAACAGAATATGAATCACTATTAAAAGGAATAGAACAATATTTATATAACAAACATTATTTATTTCCGTTAAAAACAGAAAAATCATTTATTTTAGTTAATAC
>NZ_JAHRHX020000128.1:0-947 GCF_020312115.2 Candidatus Phytoplasma sp. AldY-WA1 | reverse complement strand
TTTTACAAATCTTATTAAAATCTATTTCCATTTTTATTCCAATACATACAATCAATGAGAATATAATTACACTGATAATGAAATAAACAAATGATCTAAGTCTAGATCTTGGAATATCATTTTTCATATATTATAATCTTCTTTATTTCATTTGTTGTTTTTTATTTTCATCTTGTTTATGTGGTTCATTTTGTGATGATTTTATCGTTGATTTATTTTTTTTAGATAAAATAAAATAAAAAAAACTAATTAAAATAAAAAACAAAAGAATACAAATAATAATAATTTTCTTTTGTTTTATTTTTTTTTAATTGTTATTCATAATAATTTTCCTTTTTTAAGTTGTTAATAAACGTTTTCTTAACTCTTCATAGTTAATTTCGATTTTTTCAATAAGTTTGTCATTATTCGCAATAATATCTAAACCTTTATTGTTTAATATGTCTTTTTGTTTTATTAATTTAAGGTATATGAGTTTTTCTTTTAAAATTTCTGTATCTTTTTCATTAATTTCTGTTTGATAAACGAGTGATTTTTTATTATATGGTTGTATTTCTTTGTATAATTCATTTATTTTTTTATTTGATTCATCCATTTCTGTCGATAATCCAGTTAGCTGTTTAGCTTGTACTTCTATTATTATTTCTTTATTTGTTTTTTCAATGTTTTTTGCTTGTATTTCTTTAATTTTCTTTTGAATTTCTTCACATTCAATTTTGTCTTTTTTAATTGAATTTTCGTAAGTTTCTTTTAATTTTTCGACATTTTCAGGGCTAATTGGTTTTATATTACCGTTATAGTCATATATTTGATTAATGAAACTGTGATATTTAGTTGAAAATTGGTTTTTTAATTTTTTGATTTCTTCTTGTTTTTGGAAATATTGTGAATCTTGTAATGCAACATCATTTTTAACAGTTACTTTATTTGTTGCAGCTAAGTATGCT
>NZ_JAHRHX020000127.1:0-999 GCF_020312115.2 Candidatus Phytoplasma sp. AldY-WA1 | reverse complement strand
TTTTTCGCTTCATCAAGTGAAACAATTAAAAATGTATAAAAATTAATTTTATCTTCTAATTCTGTTTGAGATGCTTTCGTCTCTTTCAATTCTTCTTCATATCTAGCTACTTGTTCTTGGTTTATTTTTAATATAAGATTTTTTGTTTCTTCACTACCTAAATTTTTTTTCATTTCGGTTTCATAATTATCATTAATTTCTTTTAAAGATTTAATATATTTTTCAATACGTTCAATATTGTCTTTTTGATTTGCTAAATCAGCTTTTTTTTGGTTTATTTCGTCGCGTTGTTTTAAGTTTTTTTCAAATATAGCATCTATACTTTTTGTTAAAAGTTCTTGTTTTTTTTCTTCTGTTAATGATTTTACATCTTTTTTAAGATATTCTGCTATTGTTTGTTCGTTTTTTAAATTTTGTTCTGCGATTTCAATTAATTTTTTATTATCTTCTATAAAATCATTAATTAATTTTTCTTCATATATCGTTTTGTCTAAGTTGGCAGTTTGTTTATTAATTTTGGTATTAATTGCTGCAATTTTTATTTTTAACGTATTATATTTTTCTTTATATGTTTCGCATATTGTATCTATTTCTTCAATTGCATCTGTAATAAAATCATAAATAGTTTTTTCTTCGTTTGTTTTTAATTCTTTTAAAGTAAATCCAGCGTCTTTTAATTCTATTGCTTTATATCCGGCATCTTTTAATTGATCTAAATCAAATCCGACTTCTTTTAATTCTTTTAAATTAAATCCAGCGTCTTTTAATTCTTTTAAATTAAATCCAGCGTCTTTTAATTCTATTGCTTTATATCCGGCATCTTTTAATTGATCTAAATAAAATCCGACTTCTTTTAATTCTTTTAAATTAAATCCAGCGTCTTTTAATTCTTTTAAAGTAAATCCAGCGTCTTTTAATTCTATTACTTTATATCCGGCATCTTTGAATTGATCTAAATCAAATCCGGCTTCTTTTAATTCTTTTAAAGTATATCCACTT
>NZ_JAHRHX020000126.1:0-1004 GCF_020312115.2 Candidatus Phytoplasma sp. AldY-WA1 | reverse complement strand
TATAATCCACGCAAAAAATGGAAAAACAACATTATTACTCATCAATCTTTAAAAGATTTTTTTACAAAATAAAAACTTTATAATCTTTAAATTTACATTATTTTTAAAATATATTATTTTAATAATATAAAATTTTAATAACAAAAAAACAATATATAAACAAAAATAGAAAGGAATAAAAAAATGACTATAGCATTAAGTTGGTTATTAACTAACGTAACAATAATAATAACAATAATAATTTCATTAAAATTTTTCACTAAAGATTTTACACCTGATTTTAATCGTTTAAACGATAAAATAGACGACAAAATAGATAAATTAAACGATAAAATTGATAAATGTGATAATAAATTAAACGATATTGATAAAAATTTAGAATTATTAAAAACAGAATTTTCACATCATCGAGAAAATTTAAATGAAATTAAAGAAACAAAAGAAATAATAAAAGAAACTTTTAAAAAAATGAATAAATTCATGGATAATAATAATAAAAAAACATAATTTGTCATCAAATATAAATAAAAAAATAATTTTTAATAAAATAAACAAACCCAAGACTCTCATTTTTGAGAGTCTTTTTTTTACACCCAAATTCAACCAAAAAGGAAAATATTATGAAAAACCAAATTAAAAAAAATATTAATATGAAAGAACCAAATTTTGAAAACATTCTATTTACTATGGCAAATTATATTATTAAAAAAAACCCAACAATAACTAATTTAAAATTACAAAAAATTTTATATTATATTCACGCTCATTATTTAGTAAAAAATAAAAAAGATTCTAGCAAAGAACTTTTTCCTGATTGTTCTATTCATGCTTGGATTTATGGTCCAGTTTTTCCTAATTTATATTTTAAACTAGCACAATATGGTGATGACCCTGTTAAATTAATTAAAGAAAATGAATTTATATCTGTTAAATTAACAAAAGAACAAATAGAATCAATTGAATATATTTTAAAAAAATATGGTAATATGAAACCTGTCGAATTG
>NZ_JAHRHX020000067.1:0-3031 GCF_020312115.2 Candidatus Phytoplasma sp. AldY-WA1 | reverse complement strand
TTTCATATTAATATCTCCTTTTTGAAAATTAATTTTAATAACATTTTAATAACATTATTATAATATATTTTTTTAAATAATATAAATTGTTTATTTAAATTAGTAATTTGTTTTCTAGTTTTTTAATTTAGTTTTTCATGATATTCTCCTTTTTGGTTGTTTTCATGAGTTTGTTCCTTCTTTCTTTATTTGGTTTTTAAATATGTATAATTTTTTTAATGCCTTGACGTGTTTTTGTTTTTTGTTTGCTGTATTGATGTCTTTGTTTTTAAATTAAAAAAGAACTAATTTAATTAGTTCTTTTTAATTATCTTTTTGGTTTTTGAAAGTAAGAGTGATGCGTCTGGTTTTTAATAAAGGGTTGTTGCGTGGTGTTCCTAATAATTTATGCTTTTGTGATTTGTATTTATTTTTTTGAAATTTAGAGGTATGATGTTTTTGTTGATATTTTGTTTGGATTAAATCGTATTTGTTCATCTTTATCGTTGTTTTCACTTTCTTTGAATTGTTTGGGTATACACAAAAAAAGACTCCTAGAAAAGGAGTCTTAGTTTTTTTTTTTTTTTGATTAATTATGATTTTTTGTTCTTTTTATTATCATCTTTTATAATATATAATTTTTCTAAATATTCATCTAGATTAGCTTCAAAAATTGTCAAATTTTTTTTATCTTTTGCTTTTATTTCTTTTTGTTTGTTTAAAAATTCTTTTATATCTTTTTCTTCGTCTGGGTTTAAGTTAGAAATCTCTGAAATAGTCTTTTCTGTATGTTTTAAAGATTTTTCTTGATTTTTATATATTTTATGCAAATATTTATCTTTTTGAGTAACAGAATCTAGAAGAGGGATACTATTGGTTTTTATTTTCCCTAAAATATATTTTTTGATTAATTCAAATTCAGATTTAGTAATTATTTTTTGTTTCGTAAAAAATTCTTTATCTATTGTATGTGGTTTATTCATTTGTTTACTATAAAAATCAACATAATAAAAAAAAATATTATATTTAACATTTTCATCTAAATGATAAACTAATTCTAATTTTATTGATTCATATTTTGTTTCATTTTGATTTACAATTTTAAATTTTTCATTTTTTTCAAAATAATCTTTGATTTTGTCTTTTGTTCTAAGAAAATCATCATTTTTTTTATATTTGTTTATCATAATAATCGAAGCATATTTATAAGGATTACTATATTCAGAAATTTGATAAAAAGCTTGAATAATATCTTTATTAGTAGAATAAATTTTAACTTCTATAATATATCGAAATTGATAATTTTTACAAGTTTTAATAGAAATATCTGTTTTTCCACCAAGAGATAAAGCTTCGTTATCGATTGAATATTCATGGTGTTCTCCGTTACGATTTAATCTCATATTTAAAGAAATAGCAAAAATATTACGAAAACCATCTTCTTTTAATTTTATTAAGTCTTTACTCCATTGATTAACAAAAAAAGAACATTCTATAATAACATTATCAATAATTTTAATTATTTTTTCATAATCAAAATTCATAATTATTTTTTTCCTTTTGATAAATTAAAAACTGTTTAAAATTAAAATCTTTTTATAAACTATTTATTATTCTTTATTCTTTTTGTAAATAGCTCCACCAGTGGTAAAACTACTTATTATTCTTAATCCTTTTGGAAAATAATAACCTGTTGAGGGGTTAAAACGGTCAGGGCTACATTCATAACGGCAATCTTCATCAATAGAAAAAATATCTTGTTTATTTTCAAAACATTCTAAGATAAGTTCATCTGTTATTTGTTTTTTCATTGGATTATTAATTTCTTGAAATTTTAATTGGTCAATAACAAATTCATTATTTACGAAATAATCTTTCATTTTTTCTTCCATTTCCTTCTTAGGGTATATAGCTTTAAAATATGCTCGCTGTTGGCGATTAATGTCAATTAATTCTCTGCTCCATTTCATTTTATTAATACGCTCTATAATTTCATCAATATTTTTTTTAGTTTCTTTTTTAGTTTCTAAGTTTAAATTTTGACTGTCTCCGTTAGGTGAACCTTTTTCAATATAATAGCCGTCTGGCATATTGTAGTTTTCGATTATTTTTGGAAATATTGTACCATAATAAGAAGCATATAAATGTTCGTTGCTAAAAAGAGGTTTTCGTTTTTTTACAGAAGTAACATAGACATAATAAACTATTAATGATAATTTATAATTATCCAACATAAATAATCCTCGTTTAGGGTTTTCTCTCTCTTTTTTATTATTTGCTGGTAAAAAAAAGGGATAATCTCTTGTTTTTTCAACAATATAATTGCCAACATCTAAAATATTAATTGGTTCATTTTGATAATTATTCACGTCATCAATTCCTTTATTTAAATTATTTTGATTATTAGTATTATAAAGCTTTTTCTTTAAAATTATTAATTTTTTTAATTTTTTTTGTTTTTGTTGGTTTAAATTTTCAATTTGTTTTCTAGTTTTTTAATTTGGTTTTTCATAATATTTTCCTTTTTGGTTGAATTTGGGTGTCAAAAAAAAGACTCTCGAAAATGAGAGTCTTAAATTATTTTTTTTAATTTATTATAAATTTATTTTTTATTTATATTTGATGACAAATTATGTTTTTTATTATTATTATCTATTAATTTTTCCATTTGTTTAAATGTTCCTATTATTGTATCTTTTGTTTCTTGATCTGTTTTTTTAGTTTCATTTAATCTTTCTTGATA
Source organism: Candidatus Phytoplasma sp. AldY-WA1 (assembly GCF_020312115.2). Taxonomy (NCBI): domain Bacteria; kingdom Bacillati; phylum Mycoplasmatota; class Mollicutes; order Acholeplasmatales; family Acholeplasmataceae; genus Candidatus Phytoplasma; species Candidatus Phytoplasma sp. AldY-WA1. The sequence continues at coordinate 309 of NZ_JAHRHX020000067.1, read as the reverse complement.
ATATGACATATCTTTTTTTAATAATTCTAAATTTTTATCAATATCGTTTAATTTATTATCATGTTTATCTATTTTATCGTTCAAACGATTCAAATCGGATTTTAAGTCTTTAGTAAAAATTTTAACGAAACTATTATTCCTATTATTGTTGAGGCAACTGATAACCTAATTCGAATCTATATTCATTTTTTTTATTTTCCTTATTTTGATATTTAAAACGCTATATTTTAATGGCATTTTGTGATGAAAGCTTGTTATTCTTTATAAAATTTTGATAATTTTTTTAATAAAGATACGCACTGTTATAAA
>NZ_JAHRHX020000066.1:0-3036 GCF_020312115.2 Candidatus Phytoplasma sp. AldY-WA1 | reverse complement strand
ATTACAATTAGTTATCGTATTGTTATAAAAAAATGTAAATTTTTTTTGAGCTATGCATATTTTAAAAAATTTTTTTACTAAAAAAAGACTAGTTTGATTTAACACTAGTCTTTTCAGTATTAAAAATGAATTTATTTACACTTTTTTGAAACAGTGCGATAATAATAACATAAACATAAATTATTTGTTTTATTAAATTAATTTAAATATTATTATTTTTTTTAAATTTAATAATGAAATTTTCAAATCTTTGAAGATTATAAAAATGTTCTATATTTTCTAATGCTAATTTTAAAGGTTCTTTTATACTTTTTAGTCCTTTGCCATCAATAACATAAATAAATTCTTTGTCTTTAAATTGTTTAATTGTTTTATTTAATTCTATAAAACGAGACAATTCGCTATTTATTTTAGACCCGGCAACATTAAAAAAACTACATTCTAATAAAAAAAGAGTTTTTTGTATTTTAAAAACAAAATCTATTCTTTTAGTTTCTTTTAATTCAGCAGTTGGAAAAATTTCTTTTAATGTTACTTCAGTTTGAAATTCAATATTATTTTTTTTTAATATTTCAGAAATCATAAACATCATCATTTTTCCAGTTTTATTTTTATTCATATTTGAATTTAAACCAATTTTTATACCTAATAACAAAGATTCTATACTATTAAGTATTGGATTTAAAAAAATATTTTGTAATATACCGGATTCCTCAACGAAATTCAAAATAGATGTTAAACAAGTAAAATCAATTTTAAATTCTTGATTATTCTTATTTAAAAAAACCAATTGTTCTTCTTGTGAATGTTTTTTTGCAAGCAAAAAAGGTAAAATGTGAAAACATTCAGTTTTTTTATTTTTAAACAAATACTCAATTTTATTTTTAAATTCAATTATTGAAGAAGAAAACAAAGTATTCAATTCATTTATTTCAAGATTATATGTTGTTAAAAAAATATTAATTTCATTCCAATTGATATAAGAATTTAAATTATAAGTAGTAGTTCGTAATTCTTTTTTAAAACTTAAATAATTTAATTCTAAAAGTTGGTTTGTTGAAATTGGATAATTAGTAATAATTGTTTCATAATTATTATTCTTGCGTTTTGAAGCATCAGAATTAATAAAACGTGAAACAGAAATTCTATTTAAATAAAATTCAGAATATAATTCATTAATATAAGGTGTATCATGATTTGTTAAAATCCATTTAACGCCTCTGTTATGAGCATTTTGTAAAGTTAAAAATAATCGTTTTTGTCCTTCTTTACCAAAAGGCAAAGTAGTATAAGCATCAAAAGAATTATTACACGAATCATAAGGAGGATCAACAAAAAGAAAATCATCTTTTTGGGCTCGATCTATTATTGTTTGATAATCACCACAAAAAAAATTAATATTTGTATGGTTTTTGAAATAAAAAATAATTTTTTTTATATTTTCAACATCAATTAAAGATGATAAAGAAAGATTTATTTTTTTATTAAAAGGGACATTAAATTTATTTTTTCTATTAACACGATAAATACCATTAAAACAAGTTTTATTTAAAAAAATAAAAAGAGCAGTTTTTCTAATATTTGAGGCAGATCGATTATATTCATCTCTAATTTGCCAATAAAAAGATTCACCATCTTTTTTAAATTGTTCGTTTAATTCGTTTAATATTTGAATAATTTTTTGAGAATGTATTATTAAATTTTGCCATACTAAAATCAATTCTGAATTAATATCATTAAGAATTGCTTTTTTAGGTTGTAAATGTAAAAAAAGAGCGCCACCGCCTAAAAATGGTTCATAATAAATATTAAATTTTGATGGAACGACTATATCTAAAAAAGACAATAATTGAGTTTTACCACCAATCCATTTAACAAAAGGCTTTAAAGTTGTTTTTTTCATTTTTTTTAAATTACCTTTCATTTATCAAAATAATTATAACATAAATAAAATTTTGCAATAAGTTTTTTTGATTAATTTTTATAATTTTTTTATATTTTTATCTTCTTTAATCGCACTGTTATAAATTTTTGTAAATAAATTCATTTTTAATACCGAACAGACTAGTTAAAATAAACTAGTCTTTTTTTTGTTTTTAGTGAAAAGAGGTTTTAAAAATGAATAATTTTAAACAAAGTGTATTAGAAATTGAATTATGTTATTTTGAATTGCTTTACAATCTTTTTAAAGAAAATAAAGAAATTGACGATGACAAAATAAAAGAAGAAATTAATAAATTAATTAAACAAATTAAATATTTATTATTTTGTAAAGTAATTAATTTTAAATTTCCGTTTCCATTAAAAAAAGAAGATTTATTGTTAATAACTTATCAAATTTTAGTAAAGAAAAATAAAAAGATTCAATTAACAATTCAAAATTTTGGAGAACAAGATTCTATTAATAGTTTTATAATTAAATTAATTCAAAATCATTTTTACAATTTATTAAGAAATCAAAACCGTCATGAAATAGGATTTATTGATATTAAGAATTCAATTTTTACAAAATCAAACGAAGAAGTTGAATTATCAAATTTTGATGTATTAGACAATTTAATAATATGTAATACAAACGAAACTAAATTTGGAGACGAATATTATCGTCAAGAATGCGAAAAAAATTTATTAAACAACATTGTTAATCGTGAATTAACAAAAGCGGAATGATGGAAATAACTTAGATAAAAAATTACTATTAATTAGTGTTCCTTTATTAAGTAACAAATACACTCATAACATCGAAATTAAACATGAAGCTATATTAGATATAAACGGATGTAATTTAGATATACCGCACTGTTATAAAAAAATGTAAATTTTTTTTAACACTGTATATTTTTAAAATCTCGTTTTACTAAAAACAAAAAAAAGACTAGTTTGTTTTAATTAGCCTTTTCGGTATTAAAAATAAATTTATTTACACTTTTTTAAAACAATGTGAAAATAAGTATTTTTTTAAATTAAAAATAAGTTTTTTATATTTTTAATTAAAATTATTTATTTTTTAAACAATTAATTTGTTTGATAATTTTT
>NZ_JAHRHX020000125.1:0-1037 GCF_020312115.2 Candidatus Phytoplasma sp. AldY-WA1 | reverse complement strand
AAAACTGGGGTAACTGTACTGTCAAATCAACCGACGCATACAATAATTACACATACACAATCAAATGTCGTTTAAAAGAAACAATCGAAAAAACAATAGACCTCGACCCAGTTGATAATATACAAGACAGACAAATCGCAACCGAAGAATGGATTAAAAACAATGTTCAAGGCACAATCACCAGCAACGACAGAGACTGGGGTAATTGTTATGTTCGATCTACTGGCACAAATTATAATTATTTTTATAAAATCAGATGTCGTTTAAACAAAGAAATAACAATAGACCTCAACCCAGTTAATAACAAACAAGAAATACAAACCAAAACTGAAGAATGGATTAAAAACAACGTTCAAGGTGAAATCACCAGCAACGACAGAGACTGGGGTAATTGTTATGTTCGATCTACTGACACAAAAAATAATTACTTATACAAAATCAAATGCCGTTTAAAACAAGAAAAAACTGAAACAATAGACCTCGGCATAGTTAACAACAAACAAGCCGCAACTGAAGAATATATTAACAACAAAATGCCAGGTTCTAACAAATGGAACAATGGAAACTGGGGTAACTGTACTGCCAAATCCTCAGACACATACAATAATTACACATATACAATCAAATGTCGTTTAGAAATAACTCAAACAATCGACCTCGGCGTATTTAACAACAAGCAAGAAATGCAAACCGCAACCGAAGAATGGATTAAAAACAACATTCAAGATGAAATCTACTACAACGACAAAAACTGGGGAAATTGTACTATCAAAATCATCGAAACAACCAATAATTACATATTCATAATCACATGTCGTGTAAAAGAAACAAAATATATAACAAAAGAATTTTGTTTAGATGATAATATAGCAGCTAATACCAAAGAATATATTAATGACGAAGTTAAAGGTAAAATTTACTACAACGACGAAAAATGGGGACATTGTACTGTCAAATCTACTGACGCATACTATAATTACGTTTACACAATTATAGGTGTTAAAGGAAATAATGATAATAACCCTAGACCAAAAAAA
>NZ_JAHRHX020000124.1:0-1053 GCF_020312115.2 Candidatus Phytoplasma sp. AldY-WA1 | reverse complement strand
AACAATAACTAATTTAAAATTACAAAAACTTTTATATTATATTCACGCTCATTATTTAGTAAAAAATAAAAAAGAATCTAGTAAAGAACTTTACCCTGACTGTTCTATTCATGCTTGGATTTATGGTCCAGTTTTTCCTAATTTATTTTTTAAATTATCACAATACGGTGATAACCCTGTTAATTTAATTAAAGAAAACGAATTTACATCTGTTGATTTAACAGAAGAACAAATAAATTCAATTGAATATATTTTAAATAAATATGGTAATATGAAACCTTTTGCTCTTTCAAATAAAACACATTTAGAAGATCCATGGATCAACAACTTTAATGATGATCGTTGTGATTTAAGTGATAACGTTATTTCAGAAAAAGATATTTTTGAATATTATACTGAAAATCCTTTAAAATTATAATTTTTTTTATTTTTAAGAAAGTTTTTTTTAAAATATGACATTTGATTGTTTTAATTATTTTGATTATTTTGATTATAAAATTGACCGACTATCGTTTATAAAAAAAGGGAAATTTAGTTTTAACAATTATAATTCCAATGTTTTTGTAGAAGTTATTTATGTATTGAATAGATATAAGAATTATGAATGGGAATTTATTGAAACAAGTAAAGATTTTCATTTTCATAAGGTAGAATCCTCAAAAATTAAAACAAAATGTAACGAATTATATCATAAAACAAAAAATTTAGATATATATCAAATTTTGATTACAAATGCAGGAAGATTATTATTTCGAAAAATAAAAAATAAAATCTATATTGTTGGTTATGATTATTTTCATATTTTAGATAATGAAAAGAATTTAAAACAATCGCTATATAATAATTTAAGATATGAAATATACGTTTTTTTGAAAAAATATATTTCATGTGAAGAAGCTTTAAAATTTATTAATACTTTAAAAAAATTTTTTTCTAAAGAATTGTTTTGGAAACGAATTGAAATAATATTAAACCAAATTAAAGAAACATTTAGCACTGATACAAATAAAAATAATCTAAAAGAAATTAATGATTCATTAAATAAAATGATTA
>NZ_JAHRHX020000123.1:0-1065 GCF_020312115.2 Candidatus Phytoplasma sp. AldY-WA1 | reverse complement strand
GTTTTTGCTTTATCAAGTGAAGCATTTAAAAATGTATAAAATGTAATTTTATCTTCTAATTCTGTTTGAGATGCTTTCATCTCTTTCAATTTTTCTTCATATCTAGCTACTTGTTCTTGGTTTTTTTTAAATATAAGATTTTTTGTTTCTTCATTACCTAAAATTTTTTTCATTTTGGTTTCATAATTATCATTAATTTCTTTTAAAGATTTAATATATTTTTCAATACGTTCAATATTGTATTTTTGATTTGCTAAATCAGCTTTTTTTTGGTTTATTTCGTTGCGTTGTTTAATTAAGTTTTTTTCAATAGCATCTATACTTTTTGTTAAAAGTTCTTGTTTTTTTTCTTCTGTTAATGATTTTATATCTTTATTAAGAAATTTTTTTATTTTTTCTTGAGTTGCTAATTGTTTTTCTGCTTCTTGGATTAAATCATTAATTTCATTTATTAAACGATTAATTCTTTTTACTTCAGATATTGTTTTTTCTAAGTTAGCTGTTTGTTTATTAATATCGGCGTTAATTTTCGCAAGTTTTGTTTTTAATATATCATATTGTGTTGCATATGTTTTACATATTTCGTTTTTTTCTTCTCTTGCATCTAAAATTAGATCACTAATAGTTTTTTCTTTAATATTGTTTGTTTTTAATTCTTTTAAAGTAAATCCAGCGTCTTTTAATTCTATTGCTTTATATCCGGCATCTTTTAATTGATCTAAATCAAATCCGGCTTCTTTTAATTCTTTTAAAGTATATCCAGCGTCTTTTAATTCTTTTAAATTAAATCCAGCGTCTTTTAATTCTATTGCTTTATATCCGGCATCTTTTAATTCTTTTAAATTAAATCCAACATCTTTTAATTCTTTTAAAGTAAATCCAGCGTCTTTTAATTCTTTTAAATTAAATCCAACGTCTTTTAATTCTATTGCTTTATATCCGGCATCTTTGAATTGATCTAAATCAAATCCGGCATCTTTTAATTCTATTGCTTTATATCCGGCATCTTTGAATTGATCTAAATCAAATCCGGCATCTTTTAATTCTTTTAAAGTATATCCACTG
>NZ_JAHRHX020000027.1:0-9991 GCF_020312115.2 Candidatus Phytoplasma sp. AldY-WA1 | reverse complement strand
TTATTGTTATTATATACTATATAATAAATTTTTAGAAATTTCGATTTATCTTTTAATTTATTATTTCAAAATACTTAATTATCAAAACTCTTGTTTATATTAAAAATATTAATTATCGGCGAGAAAGATAATTTTTTTAGCTTATATTAAAAATGATTTTATTTTTTTATTATTCTTATTATTTGGAACAGAAAGGTTTTATTTTTACCGATGGAACAAAAAAAGAAAAAAAATATTTTAGTTTTTTGTGTTTTAGTTATTGTTATTTTATTTATTTTAGGCATTATTTATTATAAATTTTTTTATAAAAAAAGTTCTTCACAAAAAAAAGAAGAAATAGATGCGGAAAGAACAATGACTGATTTATGTTCTCATAATTCTGAATCATTTAATAAATTATTAAGAAAGATATATGATTTAAGAACATCGGAAATACCTAAGACTATTGAGCAATTACAACAATCGAAAAAAGATCAAAAAGATATGGTAAAAAAGTCGATATCTAAATTAGATAATTTTATACCAGGTATAGAAAGAGATAAGGACGAAAAAGAATTAATTTATAAATCAAATTATAATGTTTATGAATCTAAATATAATGATTTAAAAAGAGCTAAAGAAGAAAAGTATGAAGAATTAGAAGTATCAGAATTAGAAAAAGCAGAAAAAGAATCTTATAGACTTTATCGAGAATCCTACGATCTTTATAAAGATAAAGAAAAAGAATTAGAAGAATTGACAAAATTTAAAGAACAATTATCTTCTATTGAAACTCAATTTCCAGATTATGATGAATGTAATTTAAAAGATTATATTAAAAGTTCTATATATATCAAATTAAATAAACAAAGCCCTTATTTAAAATCTTTTTATAAAAATATTGATGAGATTGATTTAAAATTTCAAGAAATTAAAAAAAAGAATAATGAAATAAAAAAGAAATTAGAACAAAGAGAAATTTTGTTAATTTTTCAAATATTAAGACAAAATTATCTCGAATTCAATCATCTATTATCTAATAATAATGATTTATCAAATAAAAGTGTTTTTATTGAGATTCCATATTATTTGCGTTTAGCAATCGAAGCTTTAAATGATTTTGATAAGAAAGATAATAATTTTTGTATTTATCGAGCAAGTAATAAACGAGTTACAAAAAATAGACAAAAAAGTGAAAAAAATAAAGAATATTTAGTAGAATTCTTTGAAAAAACAGAACAAAATAAAAAAAATTATTTAAATGAAATTATTAATGATATTAACTATTTGAAAAATATAATTGAAAGTCATTATGAATTTGAGGATCCAAAATCACCAAAAACAATAATAAATAAAATAACTAAGGAAAAACACATGATAGACGACTTTAAACGTTTTTTGAATAATAATTTTGATAAATATGATTTACAAAATAATTATCTAACTTTTTTGCTAATTTTAGGCAGTAATGATTATGAAATATATAAAGAGAAATTAAATAAATTATTAGAATCAATTGGCGAATTAGGGATTTGGATAAGAAATGAAATCCCAATAAAAAAACGATAATGATATCTAATTTCATGATAAATATCAACTTATATAAAATTTTAATATTTAATTTAAAAAAATTTTTTTATCTAAAAAGGAACAAATATAATGTCAAAAGAAAAAAAAAATTTATTAATAGTTATCAGTTCAATATTTAATTTTGTAATGATTTTAATTTTAACTTTTTTTTATGTTAAATTACAAAAAAAAACTAATGATTTAAAAAAAAATATTGATAAAATACCAAAAGAATGGCCTACTGAAAATGAAAATATTTCAATTGAAAATGAAGTTTATGAAAAAAAACAACAAATATTAGACAATTTAGAAAAAGATTTAAAAAAACAAGAAGAATTTTTTGCAGAATTTGATTCAGATCAAGATAAAACAGAAATTCAAAAAAAATTGAAAGAAATAAAAGAAAAAATCCCAACTTTAAAAAAAATTTTCGAACAAAATGAGCAAGATAAAAAAACCAAAGATACTTTCGAAAAATCTAAAGAATGTTTTAAAGATATTGTTAGTGGCGCATTAGGTGCAAATGAAAAAAAAAATTGTGAAGAATTGGTTACTTATATGAAAATATTTCTTAAAACTTGTGAAATAAGAGATGAAAATATTTCAGCAAAAGAAAATAAAATTGTTTCAGATGTTCAGGTTGACCCAAAAATCAAAATATTAAGAACATATTTAAATGGTTATGCTTTTTTATTAGATATATATTTAAATAAATTTAAACAAATAACAGATTTAATTGAATCATTATCTTCTAGACTAGAAAAAGAAAAATTAATAGAATTACAAAACATTCTGAATAAAGAATATACTAAATTTTTATTAGATTCAATTACAAAGACAAGCCGAAGCGGCACAATTATCAAAAAAACATTAGATGAAGCGCGACAAAGAATATAAACGAAATATTAAGTTCATAATTAATTTTTAATTATTAATTTTTAATTTTTAATTTTAAAATTTTAAATCAAAAAAAGGTAAATTTTATGGAAACACTTCATAATAAAAATCAAAATAATTCTTGGAAGTTTAGGTTCGGCATTATAAGTTTTTTGGCAGTTCTAATTTTATTAACTTCTTTATCATTTATTTTAGCTGTTATCGTTTTTTTACGCTCACCAGCTAAAGAAAATGAGGCTCATTTGCCACCTCTATTTCCACCTTCGAATAATCCGACTCCTATACCTTTATCTAATAATAATTCATTAGATGTTAGTTCTTTAGTAGAATTACTTGCTCCTAAAGAAATTAATAGTGATGGTTTTATGCCTCTGGATGATTTTTATGGTGCTGATGAAATTAAAGGTACATTAAAAGATTATATACATAGATGGACATCAGACAATAAACAGAAATATAATTCGTTGACTGGTAAATCTTCAGGTCTTCCTTTTCCTATGGGGATTATTTTTTACGGACCTCCAGGAACAGGAAAAACAACACTTGCTGAGGGTTTTGCGAAAGATTCGAAAATGAATTTTTACGCCATTACTAATGCACATTCATTACAAGAAATCGAAGATATTTGGCGTAAAGCTAGAAACAATAGTCCTTCTTGTATTTTTGTAGATGAAGCGGAAGAAATTTTAAAATCAAGAGCTGAAAAAGACGCGCAATTTTTAGAAGCTGGAGATAGTAAAAAAACAAATACTTTTTTACAAGAAATTGAAGGGGTTAAAACCGATAAAGAAAAACCTGTTTTCTTTATTGCAGCCACTAATCACTTAGACAAAATTGATTCAGCTATCCGTTCTCGTTGTGAATCTTTATTTGTTGGTAACCAATCAGAAGATAAAAGACTTGGTTACATTCAAGCAGTCATTAAGAAAATGCTTAGATTAAAAATAGAAAATTTTGCTTATGAACATTATATTCCTATTTTTGTTAATAAAATGAACGTGGCTTTAAGAAATCCTGAATTATTCGCTATCGCTATTAAACATGGTTATTATATTCCTGCTTTAGGAGCTACTGAGATAAAAGGAACATCTGATAAAAATAATCCTAACGGTAATTTAGAAACTTTAGACGATAAATTAAAAAGACGAGAGTTATCATTCCGATCTGATAGAGCCAATAACAAAGAAATTTATAATTCATATCAAGATGTTTTAAAAGAATTTAATGAATTAGATCCTAGATTTAGAACATGTATCGAAGATACAGAAGCATGGAAAAAATTTATTAAAAAACATGATACTGATTGTAAAGACGAATCACTATATGATATTGAAACTTTAGAAAAAGTTAAAAAATATTTTTATGATTTAACTTCAGGGCGAAAAATGAAAGCCATGATGGTGAAGGCAGCTGAAAAAGCCGCTCGTCGTGTAACAGAAGGAATAGGTGAGGAACAAATAGAAATAACTGATTTAGAACAAACTTTTAGAGAATATTTCGGAAATCAAGAAGAGGTTGCTAAAATTAATGAATATTGTAACAAAATCAGAAGTGGACAAATCAGTTGACAAATCAAAAAATAAGAAGAAAAAGAACAACAAGAAATTAATCGTTTTATAAAAGAACAATTTAAAGATTCTTTTATTGAAAAAGGTTCAAGTATTGAAGATACAAAATTAACTGAAGAAGAAAAAAACAGTAGTTAATAAGTTTTTTAAAATACAAAATATTTCAGATCCTAAACACATGTTTCTTTTCAAAAAATTATTAATTCTGTTAAAAAATAAAAGGAGTTATGAATGAAAAAACAAATAATTTCAAAATATTCTAAAACGTCTTTGTTTTCTTTTTTACTTTTTATTTTTTCTTTTTCTTTTTCAATTTTCTTTTGTAATTTGATATACGGTTCAGAAAATGAAAATTATGAAAAAAAATATGAAAAACAAGAAAAAAACTGTATTCAAGAAACAAAACAAAGAGAAAAAAAACTTTTTGAAATGTTTTACGATTTTAAATATGATATAGCTCCAATGTTAGAAGCAAAAAAATTCGAGGTTTTAAAAGATTGTTATTTATCTCAAGATCAAAAAGATCAAAGAAAAAAAATTTTTGATGATTTTTTGGATTTTTATAAAGACCAAGAACAAGAAAAATTAGGTAGTCTAATTCAATTAGAAGAAAATAAGTTAGATAATAGTCTTGAATCAGAAAAAGCATCAATACTAGAAAAATTAGAAAAATTAAAAAAAAGACAAGAAGAATTTTTATTAAAAACAGATTTTGAAGAAAAAATATTTTTTTTAAATCCTGATATCAGAGAATTAGGAATATTTATTGATTATTCTAACAAAAAACACTGTAATAAATATAAAGATTTTTTTTATTATTTATATTTTGATTTTATTTTAAACAAAAAAATAGATGTTAAATATAATGAATATAAAGACGAATTATGTCATTTAACTCAAAGAGATCCAGAAAATTTAAAACGAATTCAACTTTTTAGTTATCTACCAGAAGTAACTAATTTACAATTTAAAATTGAATATTTAAGATACTTTTATAAAATATTAACTGAATTAAAAGAGACTACAACACGTTTATCCTGGCAATATTATGGTTCTATTGAATCGGAAAAAGTTATTGACATTGACAATGAATTATCGGAATTAATAAAAAAATGTGTTGATGAATATAAGGAAGAAAATAGATCAAAAAGACAAGAAAAATTAGAAAATTTTTTAAAAAAATTAGAAATAGATTTCGATGATAAAATTTTTTTACAAGATTTACAAAAAGTAAAAGAAGAATTAGAAATATATTTCAATGATGATAATTTAGAAAAGAGTTTAAAAAAAAATAGTGAATTTTTTTTAACAGAAATGTTAAAATATCCTATTAATTCACCGGATTTTTTCGAAAAAAAACCATTTCTTTCGAAAACAAGTTTATATAATGATAATTTAGAAATTCCTAGAAGTTTATATAATGATAATTTAGAAATTCCTAGTTTAAATAAAAAAGAATTAATTGAACATATAATTCATAAGAACGATGAATTAATTAATAAAGATTTATTATCCGATGTCTTAGAAACAACAGAACGACAATTATATTACATATATTCAAATTATAGTGCTTTTGTTTTTAAGTCTAGTTGTCTTTACTCAAAAGATGATAAAAATAATAATATAAATGTTTTGGAAATTATTAATAATAAAAAAAAAGATTCATCTAATCATTCTAATCATTATAAAGAAAAAATTGAGAAATATAACGAGATATATGAAAAACTATCAATTAAACTTCAGCAATATTTACAATATTTAAACAAAGAATTAGAAGATCAAACAAAAGATATCGATAATAGATATGTATATCCTGAGATAGACAAAAATAGCCAAAAACTAAAAATAGATAGACAGACGCAAAAACAAAATATAAAACAATTTTTGGATACAGGTTCTTTATTGGATACAAGTTCTTTAGGTATAGATGAAAAAACTATTTATTTACAAAACCCAGAAGTTTTAAAATACCAATTACAATTGCAACTTGATGAAATTAAAGAGGAATATATTTCAAAACCTTTTGAATTTTATAAAAACGAAATAAACGTAATTACTGAAGAAGCTGAATATTTAATTAATTTTATTAATTTTAAAGACATAGAAATTAATGAAAAAAACAGAAAAACAGAAATTGCAGATAAAATTAAATCTTTAATTGATGAAATTGAAAAGGAATATATTTTAAAACCTTCTGAATTTTATAAAAAAGAAATAAACGCAATTGTTAAAAAAGCTAAAGATTTAATTAATTTTATTAATTTTTCGGATAAAGACATAGAAATTAATGAAAAAATTGAATCTTTAACAAATGATATTGTTTTTTTAAAAACAAAATTAGAAAACGTAACTAAAATTAAATCTTTACTTGATGAAATTGAAAAGGAATATATTTTAAAACCTTCTGAATTTTATAAAAACGAAATAAACGCAATTGTTGAAAAAGCTAAAGATTTAATTAATTTTATTAATTTTTTGGATAAAGATATAGAAATTAATGAAAAAGATAAAGATATAGAAATTAATGAAAAAAATAATAAAAAAATTGAATCTTTAAAAAATGATATTGTTTTTTTAAAAAAAAAATTAGAAAACGTAACTCATAACAAAATAGATAATTGTAAAGATAATTTAAATGTTTCGAATGAAAACATAGAACTTAAAGATAAAATTCGATCTTTACAAAAGAAAATTAATAAAAAAATTAATAAAAAAAATAATGAAAAAATTAATAAAAAAATTAAATCTTTAAAAAATGATATTGTTTGTTTAAAAACAAAATTAGAAAACGTAACTCATAATAAAATAGATAATTGTATAGAACTTAAGGATAAAATTCGATCTTTACAAAAGAAAATCGATTGTATAGAACTTAAGGATAAAATTCAATCTTTACAAAAGAAAATTGATTGTTTAGAAAAAAAACCTCATTACAAAACACATACTCTTAAAGATACTTTAAAAAAATTGGTTAAAAAATATTTAGTCATAAAAACTGATTTGATAGACGATAAGAATATAATTGATACTATAATTAAAACCTACGAAGTTTATTATAAGCGTAAAAATGAAGAAATTTTAGATCCATATTTAAAAATCATCAGTGATTTACAAATTAAATATTATAATTCAGTGTCTGATATTTTAAAAGATATAGAAAAACGAAATGTCGTTTATACAAAAAATAACACATCTAAATATTCTTTTTCGACAAATTTAGAAGATAAAGATATAGATAATTGTTATAAAAAACTTCAAGATTATTTATATTCGACAAATTTAGAAGATAAAGATATAGATATAGATAATTGTTATGAAAAACTTCAATATTATTTACGTCTTAATTATTCTTATAAACAAGAACAAAATTTTGAATTTTCTTTGGATAATATTCAATGGATTGGACAATTTTTAGCTAATTATAAAAAGGAGTTAAAAAAGTTAAAGGATAATTTTGAAAATTATATACTTTATACAAAAGAAGTAGCAAAAGGCAAAATTCTATCTAACAGTGTTATCTTTGAAGTTATTAAAGGTAGTAACTGCAAAGAATCATTTGAATACAAAATTAAAGAAGATTTCAAAACAATGCGAGAACCGAAAAATATTAATAATGATCATAATATTGAATTACAAAAAATATTAAAAGAATTAGAAGCAAAATCAGAAGAATTCAACGAAAATTTTGAAGAATCGAAAAATATTTCAGACGACTATAAAGATCAAAAACAAAAATTAGATAAATTATGTAAACATATAGAAGAAAACAGAGATATTTTTAAAGCTAATATGGAAGAATTGATCAATATTGTAAAAAATCAACATGAAAAAGAAGAAAAAATAAGAAAATTTGAGATAGAGATTCAAAAAAACAAAGAATATTTAAATAAATTAAACAAAATTATTGAAAGTTATCCAAACCCAAATAATACAGAACAACAAGAAGAAAACAATGGAATTAATTATTTCAATGAATTAAACAAAATTATTGAAAGTTATCCAAACCCAAATAATACAGAACAACAAGAAGAAAACAATGGAATTAATTCTTTAAATAAAGATGAGGAGATCGTTAAAAAAAGAGAAGAAACATTAAACAGTTTAATCAATTCCTTAAACAGTTTAATCAATTCCTTGAATGAGGAAACACACAAGTCCTTGAAAGAAAAATCCAAGATTATAGAAGACAAAATAACAGATTTAGAAAAAAATTTAATAGATAACCAAACAGAACATTTGTCTTTAACAAAAGAATATCAAAACCAACAAAACCAACAAAAACAACAAAATTTAAATATTTCAGATAAAGAAAATTTTCTTAATCTTGAACAAGATTATATTTATTTTATTATAGGTGATGAATCATTTAAAGGAGAATTTGATTTTATCAGTTGGTTAGGTGAAAGCTTTCCTAACAGAGAAATAATTGATAATAAATATATTGATTCACAAGAAAAAACACAAGAAACAACACAAGAAACAACACAAGAAACAACACAAGAAACAACACAAGAAACAACACAAGAAACAACACAAGAAACAACACAAGAAAAAACACAAGAAAAAACACAAGAAAAAATAGATATTTATACTAAAAATTATCCTTATTCACAAGATGCCAAAAATTTACAAGAAAAGATAATTTATACTTTTTTCCAAAACCCAGACTCAAGTTTTTATTTGGTTTTAAATGTCGAAACCAAAATAAAATATCGAGCTAAATTTTATGAATAATTATTTTATAATAAAAAATAAAAATTATGTCATCTGTCTTTTATGGATATTTGCTATAAATCTTTCTTTATCAATTTTTTTATATGCAGAAAATCATGTTCTAATTAATAATTTTTTATCTGAAGTATTTCATATTAATTCTGAAGATTTTTTAGAAAATAAGACTAATTTATCTGAAGTTGAAATTACAAGTTATCATGAATCAGGTCATACTATTATCACTCTTTTGTATCCTGAATATTTTGAATTTTCAGGAGTTACTATTATACCTTACGGAGATATTTTAGGGCATTCTGATAAGAAAACTAAAGAACCAAATTGGCAAGCAGAAGCTTTAGTTAATTTTGGCGGGACATCTGCCGAAAATCTCTTATTTAAAAGAAAACAAATCCCTAAAGATATAGTAGGTAAGGGTTCAGGTAGTGATCACGCTAATGTAAATTTTTTAGTTCAAAGAAATTCTACTACACCACGAAAAGATTACGATCTTTTATACAAAGAATGTCAAAAATTAATTGAATTAAATCAAACTACTTTAACTAAAATTGCCGAAAAATTATTGATTAAAAAAACTTTATTTCCGAATGATATTAAAGATATTTTAAAAAAATATCCTTTACGAAAAATATCTTAAAAAAAATAAAAAAAATATAATAAAAAACAATATTTTTTTATGTTGTTTTTTTATTATATTTTTTTTTAATTCAAACATTTTTTGACATATATATTCGTTAATAAAAAAATATATAGTCTTTATACCTAAAAAATTATAATAATTAACATTCCAATATTAAATACAAGAAATTTTATCAAAAAATGTTTAATAATAATTTATTATTAAATCTATTATTAATTACTCATTTTCTTTAATTATTTTTTAAAATACATATTTTAAAAAAATAATATGTTGATTTTTGATTTCATTTATATTTTTTTAAAATTTAAAAAACTTTTTTAACTTAAATTCAATTAATAAAGATACAAAACTAAAAACTTTAACAACGATAATAGCTACAAAATATGAGCAACAACAACAACAATGGTTAAACTACTCGACCTAAATTAAGATGGTGTTTCAGTTGCATCTTATGATTATAAAACAAGGTACAACGCAGTGATGATAAACTTTTATTATGGAAGTGAAAAAAATCCCCAAAATATTTAATCAATGTTTATTTTAAACTTGTATTAATCCTTTTAACATAACATATCCTGATTGCGACTTTGAATACATCTTAGAGACC